>JBKJLN010000203.1:0-4235 GCA_046596935.1 Acidimicrobiales bacterium | reverse complement strand
CGAGGAGACCGAGACGGTCGAAGACGTCTACGAGCCCTTCTTGTTGCAACTCGGCTTGTTGATGCGGACGCCACGCGGGCGGGTGGCCACGGCTGCGGCCTGGCAGCACCTGGGCCTCGACGTGCCCGCAGCGCCGGCGATCCCGCGCGACCTGTTCGAAGCCTGACCCTCCCCACCGGATTTGCGGCGGCCGCCGGGATCCCTGCTAGTCAGGGCCGGGTGCGAGCCGGGGACTTCGACTACGTGCTGCCCGAGTCCGCCATTGCCCAGCACCCGGTCGAGCCGCGCTCCGCGGCGCGCATGCTCGTCGACCTCGACCCGGACGCCCCGCCCTCCCACCGCACCGTGGCCGACTTGCCCGATCTCGTGCAGCCCGGCGACGTCGTGGTGGTGAACGAGACCCGCGTCCTTCCGGCACGACTGGCTCTGCACAAGGCGACTGGTGGCGCGGCTGAGGTGTTCCTCCTCGAGCTCGATGCCGACCAACCCGGAGGCCGATCCTGGACGGCGCTCGTGCGACCCGGGCGCCGTTTGCCGCCGGGCACCGTGCTGGTGGCAGCCGACGGCTCACCCGTCGTGCGAGTGGGGGATCGGCTCGACGAGGACGGTCTGCGATCGGTGCTGCTGTTGGCCGACCTCGACGAACACGGCACCATTCCGTTGCCCCCCTACATCCATGAGCCGCTCGCCGATCCCGACCGGTATCAGACGGTCTATGCGAGGACGAGCGGATCGGTGGCGGCGCCGACGGCCGGCCTCCATCTGACGCCCGAAGTGCTCGATGGTGTGCGCCGGGCCGGAGCCGAGGTGCACACCATCGACTTGGCGGTGGGGATCGGGACCTTCCGACCGATCACCGCCGACGATCTCGCCGATCATGTCATGCACGAGGAGCGCTACGACGTGCCTCCCTCGACCCTCGAGGCCTGCCACGATGCGAGAACTGGCGGGCACCGGGTCCTCGCCGTGGGGACGACGACCGTGCGCGCGCTGGAGTCTGCGGCGGCGCGGGGCGAGCGTTCAGGTCGCACCGACCTGTTCATCCAGCCCGGCTTCCGTTTCGCCGTCGTCGATGTGCTGCTCACCAACTTCCATCTCCCGAAATCCTCGTTGCTGGTGATGCTCAGTGCCTTCGCCGGGCACGACCGCTGGCAGCGTTGCTACGCCGAAGCGCTGGCCCAGGGATACCGGTTCCTGTCGTTCGGCGACTGCATGCTCGTCTCCGCGGAATGAGCCTGCGCATCGATGTCCTCGCCACCGACGGCCCCGCCCGCGCGGGGACCATCACGACGACCCGAGGGACCTTCCGCACGCCGTGTTTCATGCCGGTGGGTACCCGCGCGTCGGTCAAGGCCCTCTCCTCGGGCGACCTCGAATCACTTGGCTTCGAGGTGATGCTCTCGAACACCTACCACCTCATGTTGCGCCCCGGGGCCGAGACGATCGGGGAGCTCGGCGGCATCCACGGCTTCGCCGGCTGGCCCGGCCACGTGCTCACGGATTCGGGTGGCTTCCAGGTCTTCAGTCTCGAGCCCAAAGTCGACGACGACGGCGCCACCTTCCGCAGCACCTACGACGGAAGCAGCCACCGATTGACGCCCGAGTCGGCCGTGCAGGTGCAGGAACTCCTCGGCGCCGACATCCAGATGGTGCTCGACGTGTGCCCTCCACTGCCGTCGTCGCCTGCGGTCGTTCGGTTGGCGCTCGAGCGCACGGCGGCGTGGGCGGCGCGGGCCAAGGCCGCCCGCACGCGTCTCGACGACCAGTCGCTCTTCGGGATCGTCCAGGGCGGCATCGACCCCGAACTGCGCCACGAGAGCGCGCAGCGCACGGTGGCTCTCGACTTCGACGGCTACGGCATCGGCGGCCTGAGCGTCGGTGAATCGCGCGAGGAAATGTTGCCAGCGCTCGACGCCGCCATCGCCGAACTCCCGGCCGAACGCCCCCGGTATCTGATGGGTGTCGGCGACCCGATCGGACTCGTGGAAGGGATCGCTCGGGGTGTCGACCTGTTCGACTGCGTGCTCCCCACCCGCATCGCCCGCCACGGCTCGGTCCTCACATCGAGCGGTCGACTCCAGATTCGCAATGCCGCCTTCGCCAAGGATCCCGGCCCGCTCGACTCCTCCTGTAGTTGCGACGTGTGCGGCCGGTACTCCCGGGCCTACCTTCGCCATCTCCTGCAGGTCGGCGAGCCCACCGCCCTCCGCCTTCTGACCTGGCACAACCTTGCCTGGACGCTCGACCTGATCCACCGGGCCCGGGCGGCCATCGAAGCCGGCACGCTGACGGCTCTGCGCACCGAGATCGCCGGGGTGTGGGGGTAAGGTTCCCGCGCTCATGGAATCGCTGCTCCCCCTCGTACTCCTGCTCGGAGTCATGTACTTCCTGCTCATCCGGCCCCAGAAGCAGCGGGTCAAAGCGCAGCGTTCGCTCGTGATGTCCCTCGGCGTGGGCGACGAAGTCGTGACCGTCGGCGGCATCATCGGCGAGATCGTCGGCCTCGATGACGACACCGCGGACATCGAGACGACGCCAGGAACGATCCTGCGCTGTCGACGCACCGCCATCGCCGGCCGGAGCGAACGGCCCACGGCAACCGACGATCCTCTCGACGTCGACTCAACTGCGACGGCGGCTGGCGACACGCCCACCGGCGAGCTCTCCTGATGCGCCGCTACACCCTTCCTTTCATCGTGCTGCTCGCGATCGGCGGTCTCGCAGGGACGATCTACGTCGGCAACAAGCCCCAGCTCGGCCTCGACCTCCAGGGCGGCGCCTATGTGGTGCTCCAGCCCGATCGCAAGGTCGACTCCGGCGTGTTGAACCAGTCGGTGGAGATCATCCGCAACCGAGTCGATGCGCTCGGGGTGGCCGAGCCCGACATCAGCACCCAGGGCGACTCGATCATCGTGCAGCTTCCCGGCGTGAAGGATCAGGCCCGTGCGCTCGAGATCGTCGGCCAGACGGCCGAGCTGCGCTTTCGACCCGTCCTGCAAGCGCTTCCGCCCGACTCGGCGACGCCCTCGTCCACGACCACGACGACGGCTGCGCCCGACGCTCCTCCGACCACGGTCGATCCGGCGGTGCCGCCGACCACCACGACGACCATCGCCGCGGGCACGACTGCTCGCGATGCCGACACCCCCGAGGCCGTGGTCGTTCTCCCCTTGCTCGACGACAAGACCAAGGAAGTGCGTAGCCGCCTCCGCCTCGGCCCCAGCAAAGCGACGGGCACCATCGTTCGAACGGCGAGAGCCCAGCCACCGAGTGGTCTCACGGGCGAGTGGTCGGTCAGCGTCGACCTCACCCGCAAGGGGAACGAGCTGTTCAACCAGATCGCCTCGGTCTGCTTCGCCGGTGCACCCGAGTGCCCGTCGAAACAGGTGGCCATCGTTCTCGATGGCATCGTCCGCTCGGCTCCGACGGTGCAAGCGGCAACCTTCAACGGCACGGTCTCGATCAGTGGCCAGTTCAGCGAGAAAGAGGCTCGCGACCTGGCGTTGGTCCTGAAGTTCGGCGCGCTCCCGGTCGAGCTGACACCCCAGAGCACCCAGACGGTTTCGGCCACCCTCGGCAAGGACTCGCTCCGAGCGGGCATCGTCGCCGGACTCCTCGGCCTCGCCCTGGTGATGATCTACATGATCCTCTACTACCGGGCGTTGGGCATCGTCGTCGTGCTCGGCCTGTCGGTGACCGGCGCCCTGCTGTGGTCGCTCGTTTCCTACCTCGGCGCCAAGACCGGGCTGGCCCTCACCTTGGCGGGAGCGGTCGGCATCATCGTGTCGGTCGGCATCACCGTTGACTCCTACATCGTCTATTTCGAACGCCTGAAGGACGAGATCCGGTCCGGCAAGACGATCCGCTCGTCGGTCGATCGCGGCTTCACCCGGGCTTACCGGACCATCCTCGCCGCCGACATCTCATCGCTGATCGGCGCCGGGCTCCTCTACGTGCTGACCGTCGGTTCGGTGCGTGGCTTCGCCTTCTTCCTCGGTATCTCCGCCCTGCTCGACCTCCTGGTGGCCTACTTCTTCACCCGGCCGATGGTGAGCTTCCTCGGTCGAAGCCGGCTGTTCACCGAGGCCAAATTCTTCGGCGTGGCGCGCGGCCTGGCAGCGGAGGCAACGACATGAGCACCCGCCCGGCCGGTCAGGCCAACATCTTCCACCGCCTCTATCACGGCGAGACCAGCTTCAATTTCGTGGGCCGAACCCGACAGTGGCTGATCCTCT
>JBKJLN010000193.1:0-3060 GCA_046596935.1 Acidimicrobiales bacterium | reverse complement strand
GAAGCCGAGCAGCAAGTTCTCGCGCACGCTGGCGGAGAACAGCGTCGGCTCCTCGAAGGCGACGCTGACGTGCCGACGAAGCGAACGCAGTTGGAGATTGCGCAGATCGACCCCGTCGAGCGTGATCCGGCCAACGGTGACGTCGAACAGGCGGGGCACGAGCGAGACCAGCGAGGTCTTTCCCGACCCCGTTATGCCCACGATGGCGAGGGTCTCCCCCGGCCGGACTTCGAGGTCGATGTTGCGGAGGATCCATTCCGGCGCGGCCGAGCCATCGTCGCCCCCGTAGCGGAAGCTCACGTTCTCGAACCGGACCCGGCCCTCGGACTCGGCCATGTTGACGGCACCGGGGCGATCAGCGATTGCGGGCTCGGTGTCGAAGACCTCATAGATGCGCTCGGCCGCCGACGATGCCTCTTCAGCCATGGCCAGGATCTCGCCCAACGACTCGATGGGCCACACCAGCAGAACGAGCAGCGAGACGAAGGCCACCAGCCCGCCAATGGTGAGCGTGCCCCGCCCGACGGCCAGTGCGCCTCCGAAGAGGATGGCGGCCAGCGTCAGGTTCGGCACCATGTCGATCAGGGCCCAGAAGCGGGCCCGGAGCCGCACCTGCTCCATCGACGAGTCGTAGAGCGAGCGGGCGCTGACGAGGTACTGGGTGCGCACCAAGCGACGTCGACCGAACGCCTTGATGACCCGGATGCCCGTGGCTCCTTCCTCGACCAAGGTCGTGAGGTCACCGTCTTGATCCTGCACGCGGCGGGAGACCTCGAGGTATTGCTTTTCGAACCGGCGCGACATGACGAACAGCGGAACCGCGGACAGTGCGGTGATGCCGGCCAGGAGCGGGTTGAGCTGGAGCATCAGGACGAGGACGGCGGTGAACGTGATGATGTTCACGATGAAGAAGACGATGCCGAAGCCGAAGAATCGACGGATCACCCGGCAGTCGGTCATCGCTCTGGAGAGAAGCTGGCCCGACTGCCAGTCGTCGTGGAACGACACCGGCAACTTCTGGAGATGGGCGTACAGGTCGTTGCGGAGCTCGGTCTCGAGGCCCAGGGCGACCTTGCCGGCGGTCAGGCGACGCGTGTAGGCCGAGAGACTCTCGAGTATTCCGAGCCCGAGGACGCAAAGCGAAAGGTAGAAGATCCCGGCGCGATCGCCGCGGGCCAGCGGGCCGTCGATGACGGCTTTCACGACCAGAGGCACGATCGTCGCCGCGCCCAATCCGGCACTGGCCAGCAGGGTGGCGACCACCAATTGGCCCAGGTACGGCCGGAGGTACGGCTTCAGTCGCCACAGCGGATGCGAATCAGACGGCATGAACGATCCCCGGTCGTCGAGGAGGTGACGCTACCGACCGCTCCCGTCGACGACCACCGGATTACCGGAGCGACCCTCGGTCAGACGGATTCGGGGGAGACGACATGGTGGGCGTCCCACACGTCCGAGCACGATCTGGAGCAGAACGACTCCGCGCCTCGTCGCTCGACCACGGCATCAATGGGGATCTCCATACGGCAGATGGGATCGCGCACGGTCGTGGGCGCGTCCTCCCGCCGGTGTACCCGGAGCACCGGTACCGGCTCCGCAAATCCCCGCACGTCGACGGTCACCGCTGCCTCGGCCACCGCCCACGCCGGAATGTGATCCTTCATCTCGCAACTGACCAGGATCTCGTGGGGCGCAGCCACATCACAGAGGCGAGCCGCCAGGTTGACCGCAGAGCCGATGTAGTCGTCACCCTCGAAGAGGATCACGTGCCCGAAGGTCACACCGCCCCGTAGGCGCATCGGCGATGTGCCGCTGTCGACCTTCTCCTCGATCTCGAGCACGGCTTCCATCAACGGCCGGTGCTCGACCGACACGAACATGGCGCCATCGCCCTGCCACTTGGCGACGCGGACCCCGCGCCGACTCGAGACCTCCCGGACGGCCGCCCGGAAACCGGTCAGCACGAGGCTGGCTTCTTCGTCGCCGTGGGTGTCGGTGAAACTGGTGAACCCACTGAGGTCGACGAACGCGAACCCTCGGCCCACCCGCATGCGGCCAGACTACGCCGCAGGCCCTTCCGCTCGAACCTTCTCCACGTGGGTCAGCGCGTCGCGGAGGCCCGCGATCCAGGTCGATTGATTGGCCCCGACGAGTTTCACGCACCACGCGAGGGCGTCGCTCCGGCTCCGAGCCACGCCGGCTTCCACCAGCGTGTCGAGCACGAGGCGCTCGTCCTGGCGCAGGCGCGTCATCACCGGGACCGACACGGTCGTGAACAGCGTGGTGTCGTCACCCATGCGCGTCCCCCACGAGATCTTGCGTCCGAAGCGGTGCTCGGCCTCCTCGGCAATGCGCATGCGGGCGTTTCGAGTCTCTTCACGAAAGCGCGATGTCCTGGCCGAACGGGCGGCCGATGTCGCCGCCGGGGTGGCCCCTTCGTCGAGGACGACCTCGGCCAGATGGCCGATCACCACCACCTCCTCGCGGTCGGACGTCACCGACACGGGAGCCGTGAACCAGTTCTCGGGAAGGCGGCCGGTGAACCAGGCCGCCAGTTCGTCGGAGGAGCGGGTTGGAGGTGCGCTTGGCGTCATGACTTACATGATTACACAATTACGAAGCTATGAACCTGGAATTCCTCCCGACCGGTGAGAGATTGGGCCCCGATGGAGGGCGCGGCGACAATTGAAACGGCGGCGTCGGCAACCGCAGGCGTGCGCAGGCGTTCCCTCCGTCGAAGTGCTGTCGGCGCCGTCCTCGTCATGGCCGCGCTGTGCTCGACCCTGTCGTCGGTGGGATCGGCGCAGACCGATCCCCCAGGGGGCACCCCTTCGACGACCACCACCACCAGCGCCCCGCCGACGACGGACCCCGGAGTGTCCCCCGTCTCGTCCACGACCTCGACGACCTCGACCCCGGCGACGACCACGACGATCGGTCCGGGCTCCACCGCGTCAACGACGTCGACCACGACGAGTCGAATCGGACCCGACGGCGAGCCCATCGAACCGCTCCCTCCCGCGTCGATCGAATTGCTCCCACCAGAGGAGTCGCTCCCCC
>JBKJLN010000185.1:0-7639 GCA_046596935.1 Acidimicrobiales bacterium | reverse complement strand
GCTCGGCATCGACCTGGTCCTGCCCGACTTCACGTGTCTGCGGGAGAACGCCGACCGCGTAATCGGGTGCATCGCCACGCACGGGCACGAGGACCACGTCGGCGGGCTCTCGTTCATTCTCCGAGAGCTGTCGTTTCCGATCTACGGATCGGCCCTCACGCTCGGCCTGGCCCGCAATCGCATCGAGGAGGCCGGCCTCCTCAGCAAGACCGAGCTGATCCCGGTCAAGGACGGCGAGCGGCGCAAGATCGGGCCGTTCGACGTGGAGTTCATTCCGGTCACCCACTCGGTTCCCCACGGCTTCGCCACCGCCTTCCACACGCCGCAGGGCGTGATCATGCACACCGGCGACTGGAAGCTCGACCTCACGCCGGTCGACGGTCGCACCACCGATCTGGCCCGCGTCGGCGCCATCGCCAGCGGCGAAGGCGTCCGTCTGTTGCTCGGCGATTCCACCAACGCCGAGGAGGAGGGCTACACCGTCAGCGAGCGGGCCGTCGGCAAGGTCCTGCTCAACCTCATGCGCAATGCCGAGGGCAAGCGGGTGATCATCGCCTGCTTCGCCAGCCACCTCCACCGCATCCAGCAGGTCATCGACGCCGCCATCGCCAACGGCCGCACGGTCGCCACCCTCGGTCGATCGATGGGCAAGAACGTGGCCCTCGCCCGCTCGATGGGCTTGCTGAGCGTGCCCGACAGCGCCCTCGTCGACATCGAGAAGATCGGTGACCTCGACCCGGCCAAGGTGTGCGTGATCTCCACCGGGTCCCAAGGTGAGCCCATGTCGGCGCTCTCGCTGATGGCCGCCGGCGAGAGCCGCTGGCTCAAGGTCGACAGCAACGACGTCGTCATCCTCAGCTCCCACGCCATCCCCGGCAACGAGTCGTCGGTCGGTCGGGTCATCGACGGGCTGTGCCGCCTCGGCGCCGACGTCATCCATTCGGGGCTGGCCGACGTGCACGAGAGCGGGCATGCGCAACGCGGCGAGATGCGCACCCTGTTCTCCATTGCCAAGCCCGAGTACTTCATCCCTGTCCACGGCGAGTTCCGTCACCTCGTCCACCACAGCCGCGTGGCCATGGAGATGGGCGTGCCCGTCGCCAACGTGCTGTTGGCCGAGGACGGCGATGTCATCGAACTCTCCGACAAGGGCATCGACTTCGCCGGCCAGGTTCCTGCGGGCTACCTCTACGTCGACGGCATTGTGGGCGACGTCGGTCAGGGTGTCCTGCGCGATCGGCGAGTGCTGGCGGAGGAGGGCGTCGTCGTCGTCATCGTCACCGTCGACGTGCAGAACCGCACGATCGTGACCGGCCCCGAGATCGTCACCCGCGGCTGGGTCTATGCGCCCGAAGCCGAGGACCTGCTCGAAGAGGCCGCCGAAAAGGTCCGGGAGTCGCTGAAAGAAGCCTTCGCCGAAGACGCCACTGACTTCGAGACCCTCCGTCGCCACGTCCGTCGTGCCGCTGGAACCTTCGTCAGTGAGCGCACCCGCCGCAAGCCGATGATCGTCCCCGTCGTCATGGAAGTCTGAGCCTCGAGGCTCAGGCGGTCCAACCGAATGCGGCGCCTCCGAGCGTCATGATGGCGAGCCAGCCGACGACGGCGAGTAATGGCATCACCAACACGATGGGTCCGCGACCATTCCGTAGCTCTCGGATGCCCGCGATGAGCAACAAGAACCACAGGGCATAGAGCACCAGCACCCCGGCGGCCGGGGCGATCAAGCCGGACGAGGCGTAGGGAAAGACGCCGACCGCGAGGTGGAGGGCGATGCCGGCGACGCCGGCGGGCTGGACGGCCACCCGATGAACGTATCCGGCACCTGCCCGTGGGGCCACTGTTACTGTTGTTGCCACTGTGACCGCGACAAAATCCCGGCCGAAGAAGCGTCCCAGCGCGGCGTCGAGGCGGGCGCCGGCACGAAGGAAGTCGCCGCCGAAGAAGGGCCCGTCTCTCGCGACCCGATTGCGAACGACCTTCGCCATCTATCTCGGACGTCAGTCCGACGACGTGTGGGGGCTTCTGCTCATCCTCGGAGGGGTCCTGGCCGCCCTGGGCATTTACGCCGATCTGACGGGCCCGTTCGGTCGGGTGCTTCGCGATGGCTCGGGCGCGTTGCTCGGATGGGGCCGCTTACTGGTTCCCGTCGTGCTGGGCGGCCTCGGTCTCGCGCTCGTGAGGGGCACACCTCGAACGGAGCCCGGCCGCATCGTCATCGGAGCCGTCTTCGGAGTGCTGTCGCTGTGCGGACTCGCCCACCTGTTGTTCGGTGCCCCGGTGTGGGGTTCGTCGATCGACGACATCGGTTCCGCCGGTGGCTTTCTCGGTCTCATCGTCGCCGAACCGCTCCGGGGGCTCATCGCCGTCTGGGGCGCGAGCCTTGTCCTGACCACCCTTCTCGCACTCTCGGGGCTCGTCCTCACCCGCACGTCCGTGCGTTCGGCCTTCGATGTGCTTGCCGACGCCGGCCGAGCGATCGGTCAACTGGCCTCGACTGCAGCCGTCGCGCTGCGCAAGTTCGGGAAGAACGACGACCTCGACGACGCTGCTGATCGCCATCCGTCGTCTACCCCGCCGGCGAAGTCGCGAAAGCCGAAAGCGGCCGCGCAAGCCCCACTCGACGACCCGGACGCCGCCGACGCCGCCGATGGTGCCGTCCGCGCCCCCATCCAGATCCACCTCCCGGATCCCGTGGTCCCACCGGCGTCGGCCGAGCAACTCTCGATCGACCTCGGCCCGGCGACGACGCCGAGCGCATGGAGGCTCCCGCCGCTTCCCCTCCTGAAGAAGGGCGCCGCCGTCGAGATCGACAAACGTTCGATTGACGCAGCTGGTCGGGTGCTCGAGGAATCGTTGTCCGCCCACGGCGTCGACACTCGCGTCGTTGGCGCCACGACCGGACCGACGGTCACCCGCTACGAACTCGAGCTCGGGCCGGGCGTCAAGGTGGCCAAGGTCACCTCACTCCACAAGGACATCGCCTACGGGATGCCCGCCGCCGACGTCCGGATCCTGGCCCCCATCCCTGGTCGTAGCGCCATCGGTATCGAGGTGCCGAACGTCAAGCGCCAGCTCGTCAACCTCGGCGACATCCTCGGGACGGAGGATGCGAGGCGCGCCACCCATCCCCTCGAAGTCGGCGTCGGTCGCGACATCGCCTGGCGTCCCGTCCTCGAGAACCTGGCGTCGATGCCGCACATCCTCATTGCGGGCGCAACGGGCGCAGGCAAGTCGAGCTGCATCAACTCGCTCATCACGTCGGTGTTGATGCGGGCGACGCCCGACCAGGTGCGCATGATCCTCATCGACCCGAAGCGAGTCGAGCTCGGGCAGTACAACGGCGTTCCCCACCTCCTCACTCCCGTGGTCGTCAACCCGAAGAAGGCAGCCAACGCCCTGCAATGGGCGGTGCACGAAATGGAGCGTCGGTACGACCTCTTGGCCGAGGTCGGTGTCAGGGACGTGACCGGCTACAACGCCGCCTTCGACCGCAGCGAGCTCATCGCCGAACCCGGTAGCGACACGGTGTATCAACGGCTGCCGTTCGTCCTCATCGTCGTCGACGAGCTCAACGACCTCATGATGGTCGCCGCCCGCGACGTCGAGGAATCGATCTGTCGCATCGCCCAGATGGCGCGGGCCGTCGGCATCCATCTCGTCATCGCGACGCAGCGCCCGTCGGTCGACGTCATCACCGGGGTCATCAAGGCGAACATCCCGAGTCGCCTCGCCTTCGCCGTGTCGTCGCTCGCCGACAGTCGTGTGATTCTCGACCAGCCCGGGGCCGAGCGCCTGATCGGCAAGGGCGACATGCTCTTGCTGACAGCGTCGTCGAGCGTCGCCCGTCGCATCCAGGGACCGTGGGTGTCGGAGGAAGAAGTCCGCAAGGTCGTCGCCCACTGGCGCCGGCAGGGGCAGGCCCAATACGTGGAGGGCGTCGAGGGCGCCGAGAACTCGTCGGGTGGAATCGGAGCCAACGGAAACGGGGACGATGACGACGACGCCATGTTCCGTCAGGCGATGGAGCTCGTCGTGCGTTCGCAACTCGGTTCCACGTCGATGCTGCAACGCAAGCTGCAGGTCGGCTTCGCGCGCGCCGGACGGATCATGGACCAGCTCGAGAACAAGGGCGTCGTCGGTCCGTCGACCGGATCGAAGGCCCGCGAGGTGTTGATGACCGTCGACGAGCTCGAACTGTTGCTCGGCGGCGGCGCCACCGGCAGCTGAGCATCCCCCGTCTCGCCGGCGCGGCGCCGTAACGTCCGCCACGTGGTCGCGCTCCACCACCAATCTGCGGAGTACGAAGAGCCGTCCGGCGTCGAGCGGGCGCGTGCTGATCTCGACCAACTACTCGCCGGACTGCCACGCGCGCTGCTGGCGTCGACACCCGAGGTAGTGCGAGCTGTAGCTGCCCGTGCGTTCACGGCGCAGTCGGTGCTCGACCGTTGGGAGGCGCGCATCGGCGAGCGCCCCGACCACGAGCCCGGGCTCGCAGCTGCTGCGGCGGAGGCCAAGGCACGATTCGATGCCGTGCGGGCGCGACGAGAGCAGGTGGTCGACCACTGTGCTCGTCTCCTGGCACGCGGGAACGCCATCGGGGTCGGTGCCCTCGGCATTGCGGGGGCGATGGTCTTCTTCGGTGGGTCGCCGATGGATCTGCCCGTCGCGGTCGCAGTGGTGGCAGCTCCTCTGGCGCCACTCACCGCCGGGTGGATGTCGGCCAACCGTTCATCGGCGGCCACTCGCGACGAGCGCAGCGCCCGGCAGGGCTGGGCCGACGCTCTCGAGAAGGCGGGGGCCCCGACGATGGGGGCATTGGCGGCGCGCCAGCTCGCGCTCAAGGCATGGGAACGGCGGGGAGCCGACGCTGCCGCAGCTGCGCAGAGCGCCCGTCCGCACCTGCGGGAGTGGTATCTGCTGGCCGGGCCCGGTGTCCATCCGGGAGAGGTCGAACAGATCCTCGAACGGGTCGAGGCGGTTCGACGCGCGCAGATCGCCCTGCTCGGCGCGCTCCTCGACGAACGGGTCGAGTCGATGGCCATGTCGGTACTGGCCCCGCCGGCCGAGGTGTCCGCGCCCGACGCTGCGCCAGGCTGGCTCGCCGACGCCCTGATTCGCTTCCGCAGCAGCACCCTGCGGTTGTGGAGCAACTCCGAATCCTGAGGCGGAACGCGAATCGAGGGCACCGACGCCATTGGCGGTGCCCTCGTTTCGAGGTGTTGCTTCGTCGGCCCCAGGAGGGGCCGGACGGTTATGCAGCGATGCGGGGCCGGCTCTGGTGCCGGACCTCGGGCTCTTCGCCTTCGGCGGTGCCCATCCAGTGGAAGGCGGCCCGCCAGATGCTGGTCGTGCCAGCCATCATGAGGCCCGTCATCCAGGTGCCGAGATCCGCACTGCGGAGGTCGACGCCGTACCGGGAGAACACCGAGTAATCGAGGACGACGGCGCCGATGACGCCGAGGGCCAAGGTGGTCAAGAGGTGGAAGGAAGCCAGCCGGGGCACGAGTCCCTCGAGCAGGTCGACCACCTTGAAGATGGCGAGGCCAGTCAGGATGATGATGGCGAAGTCGTACATGGTTGCTTCCTCCTGACGGTGCGGTCGTGGGGGCCGCTCCGTCAACTGGTGAGACCGTGTCGGGACCGAGGAAGTAACACGCGACCCCACTACATTTCCCGAACATGCCCCGCGCCCGCGTGCCTGCGTCGTCGGCCAACCTCGGGCCGGCCTTCGACGCGCTGGCCCTCGCGCTGGCACTGCACGTCGAAGTGGAACTCGAGCCGGCCCCGTCTTTGCGTATCGATGCCGAGGGAGAAGGCGCCGACATTCCGAAGAGCGCCGGTCATCTGGCGGCGCGCGTGGCGCGAGCGGTCACCGGCCACGACAACTTTCACCTCTCGATCCGCTCCGACATCCCGGTCGGCCGCGGCCTCGGCTCTTCGGCATCTCTCGCCCTCGCGGCGGCGGCGGCTGCGGGTGCGTCCGACCCGCTGGCGGTCGCGGTCGATTTCGAGGGGCACCCGGAGAACGCGGCCGCATCGATGCTCGGAGGTCTCGTCACTGCCGCGCTCGTGGACGGCGCGCCCATCGCTCACCGGCTCCCGCTCGATGCATCGTTGGCCTTCGTGGTCCTCGTCCCCGATCGCAGATTGCCCACCCGCGAAGCTCGAGCGGCGCTGCCGGAGGAGGTGCCGCATCGCGACGCCGCGTTCAATCTGGGACGTATGGGGCTGTTGATCGCCGGCCTCGCCGACCACCGGTTGTTGGCGCCGTCGTCCATGGAGGATCGGCTGCACCAGGCGCAGCGAACGCCGTTGTTCCCGGAGTCGGCCTCGCTTCTCGAAGGACTACGGGAGGCGGGCGCATTGGCCACGGCGTGGTCGGGTGCGGGGCCGAGTCTGCTGGCGGTGTGCACACTCGACTCGGCTGATGCGGTGCAACACGCCGGCGAACGGCTGTTGCTGGCCGCCGATGTACCCGGCCGCTCGTTGCGTCTCGCCCCTGATCTCGAAGGTCTGGTCGTCGACTAGACCAAAGCGCGTGCCGAGCTCGCCATCGAAGGATCTTCAAGCCGTCGCCAACCCGCACCCGGGGCGGGACTACGAGGTGATGTGCGAGACGCCGGAGTTCACCTGCGTCTGCCCGCTGACGGCGCAACCCGACTTCGCCACCGTTCGCATCACCTACGTGCCGGGCGAATCGCTGGTCGAACTGAAGTCGTTGAAGCTGTACCTGTGGAGCTTTCGCGACGAGGGGGCCTTTCACGAGGACGTCACGAATCGGATCCTCGACGATCTCGTGGCGGCCATCGCCCCGAGACGGATGACCGTCGTCACCGATTGGCTCGTGCGCGGCGGCATCCACACCATTGTCACGGCGGAACACGGAAAGGTCACGACATGAGCCCTGTCCTCGATGAGCGACACGATTTCCAACACCCGGTCGAGGGTGATGCGGCATGGAGCGAGAGCTACTACTTCAACGGCTACTGCCCCGACAGCGACGCCGGGTTCTTCACCCGCATGGGTATCCGTCCCAACGAGGGAACGATCGACGTCGGCCTGAACATCTGGGTGCCGGGCGGTGGCCTGGCGGCCATGCGCCACGTACGCGAACAGAAGGTGATGATCGATGACGACCTCGTGGTTGGGCCCGTCACCTACGAGCGGCTGGCACCCCTGAAGCAGTGGCGGATCATGGCCGCAGGTGAATCGACCGCCGGACCGGTGTCGATGGATGTGACCTTCGATGCGCTGACACCGGCCATAGGTGCCGACGGTCAGGGCAAGGATGGATCGGGATCGTCGGCGGCGACCCGCCAGATCGTCGGCAAGGGCCACCTCGAGCAAGCCGGCCGATGGTCAGGTTGGATCGAGACCAACGGGCAGCGGGCCGTGCTCGGCAACGAGGCCCGGGGCAACCGCGACAAGTCGTGGGGCCCGCGCCGTTGGGGCGGGCCGAAGATGTGGCGATGGTTCTCCATCAACATCGGAAATCCTGAACAACCATTTTCCGGCGAGACCCACTTCGGCGGTATCCGCATCGGCACCGACGAGGGTGACCTCCACCGCGGCTGGGTGTGGCATGAGGGCGAGTCGACGTCGGTGGCCGAGTGGAAGGTGCGCACCGAGCTCGAAG
>JBKJLN010000170.1:0-5133 GCA_046596935.1 Acidimicrobiales bacterium | reverse complement strand
CCCGCGCACCTCCGAGACGATGTCGTCGAAGGGTCGACTGATCTCCTTGCCCCGCACGGACGGCACGATGCAGAACGCGCAGGCGTTGTCGCAGCCGATCTGGATCGTCACCCAGGCCGCATAGGGAAGGTCGCGGACCGCCGGCAGCGCCGACGGGAACTCACCGTCGGTGGCCTGGGTCAGGATCTCCATTTGGGGCCCATCGGCCGCCGCCCGACGCAACAGGTCCCCGACGGCGGCGACGTTGTGGGTGCCGAAAACGGCGTCGACATACGGCGCCCGTTGCTGGATGCCGCCCTGCTCGGACTGCGCCATGCACCCGCCGACGGCGATCTGCATGCCGGGGCGGCGGTCCTTCATCGACTTCAGGTGGCCAAGGGTGCCGAAGAGCTTGTTGTCGGCGTTCTCGCGGATGGTGCAGGTGTTCAGGACGACGACGTCGGCATCTTCGGCCCGCTCGACGGCGACGAGCCCATCGGCTTCCAACAGGCCGGCGATGCGCTCGCTGTCGTGTTCGTTCATCTGACACCCGAAGGTGCGGACGAAGTAGGTGCGGGCCGGCTCGGTCACCTGCCTCAGGATACGCCGGACCCCACGACACCGTTGACGGCCTCGGTGGCCGAGTCACAGGTGGACTCGTCGCCAGCGGCCCCCCGCACGTCGACCTTCACCGGCTGGCGACGTTCGCGATCTTCGATCAACAGGCGGATGGCCGTGCGCTTCTCCCCGTCGATCTCGATGTCGGCGAAGGCGGGCACGCAGATGATGTCCATACCCGTATCAGCTACGAACCCTCTGGCGATGGCCACGGCTTTGATCGCCTGGTTGAGTGCGCCGGCCCCCACGACCTGCACTTCGACGACTCCCGCCGATCGCAGCACGCCGGCCAACGCGCCAGCGCAGGAGTTTGGATTTGACTTGCTCGAGATCTTGACGACTTCCACGTCGGCCCCCAGCCGTTGTGTGCGGTTCATCTCCACTGTTCGACGGGAACCGTGCCGCCTCCTGCACCGTCCGCCCGGTCCGGCGGAAATCGCCGGACCGGACAGCGGGCTCGGAAGGTCGAGATCAGTCGAGGGAGATGGGATCGTCGTCGCCGATCCCGGACCCGAGGGGCACCTCGATCGGCATGCCGATGCCCTTGGCCGCCCGCACCTTCTCGTAGAGCTCGATCATGAGTTCAGGGCTCTCGCTCAGGAACTCCTTGACCTTCTCTCGGCCCTGGCCGAGTTGCTCGCCCTCGTAGGTGTACCAGGCGCCCGACTTCTTCACGATGCCGATGTCGACGGCCACGTCGAGCACCGAACCCTCGCGGCTGATGCCCTTGCCGTACATGATGTCGAATTCGGCCTGGCGGAACGGTGGAGCCACCTTGTTCTTGACCACCTTGACTCGGGTGCGGTTGCCGACGATCTCGACCCCGTCCTTGATGGACTCGATGCGGCGGATGTCGAGGCGAACCGAGGAATAGAACTTCAGCGCCCGGCCGCCGGGGGTCGTCTCGGGCGAGCCGAACATCACCCCGATCTTCTCTCGGAGCTGGTTGATGAAGATGCAGATCGTCTGGCTCTTGTTGAGGTTGGCGGTGAGCTTGCGCAGGGCTTGGGACATCAGCCGGGCTTGGAGGCCCATGTGGCTGTCGCCCATCTCGCCTTCGATCTCGGCGCGAGGGGTGAGCGCCGCCACCGAATCGATCACCAGCACGTCGAGCGAGCCCGAGCGGATGAGCATGTCGGCGATCTCGAGTGCCTGCTCTCCGGTGTCGGGCTGGGAGATCAGCAGGTTGTCGATGTCGAGGCCGAGGTTCTTGGCGTAGAGCGGATCCATGGCGTGTTCGGCGTCGATGTAGGCGCAGATGCCGCCGTTGCGTTGGGCCTCGGCCACCACGTGCATGGCGAGGGTGGTCTTGCCCGAGGATTCAGGGCCGAAGATCTCGACGACGCGACCCCGGGGCAGGCCGCCGATTCCGAGGGCCAGGTCGAGCGCCAGCGAACCGGTCGAGATCGCCGCCATGGGCACGATCTCCTTGTCGCCCATCCGCATGATCGAGCCCTTGCCGTACTGCTTGTCGATCTGGCCCAGAGCCATCTCGAGTGCCTTCTCTCGCTCCATTGCACATCCCCTCTTCGGTCGTTTCGTGGTCTGCGCCTCACCCTACGAACAGGGTGTGACAAGAACTTCCACGAGCGTAATTGCGAACGGATGTTCGATGGCGGATGGTCGCGAGTCGACCAGTCGTCACGCCACGTCGATGGCGAGGAAGGCGGCGTAGGTGGACGTGCCGTAGGCAATCACCAGCGCGCTACTTCCCTGCTGGACCCCCAACCGGAGCGCCAGGGTGCGGCCGGGAGCAAGCACGTAGTTGGCGGCCGAAAAGGTCAGTGTCTTTGTGGCGAAACTGCCAGAACCGTCACTCCACTCGGCTTGGTTGAGGCTGGCGGTGGCGATCGCCTGGGAGAGACAGGCGCCGCCCGAGCGGTCGCAATCGAGGAGGTAGGCGCGCAGGTTCCCCTTGCCAGAACCGAACCCGGCAACGGCCGACGGGAGGGTCAGGACGGGGGTGCCCGTCACCTGGGCCGGCCCCGTGAAGCTGCCGGCCCAGAGTTGGTACTCGCCGACCGCGGTCGTGGTCTCTGGTTGCGGTGACGGTTGCAACGTTCGTCCGGCAGCGCCGTCGCCGTCGTAATCGGGGGCGCCGGTCCCCGTTGGCTGTGTAGCGGCGAGGGGAGCCGGCGTCGGTGCTTGACCCGAGGGCGTGCCGCCGAGGTAGTAGCCCGCACGCGCTGGCGGCGGCGTTGTCGTCGTGGTCGTCGACGTGGAGGTGGTCGACGTCGTCGTCGTTGCCGGCGATGTCGTGGACGTCGTCGTCGAGGGAGGAGCCGTCGTGGTCGTCGTGGTGGTGGTCGAAGGCGACGTGGTTGCCGTCGTCGTGGTCGACGTCGGCGCGTTGGTCGTCGTCGGGCTCGTGGCCGTCGTCGGGAACGCCGGCCGGACCGACGGGGGCGCAGTCGTCGTCGGGCTCAGAGCGTTCCCTATCGGGAGATCGACGCCGAGCACCCCCCCGCCCCCGGTCGACGCCGCCGGTTCCGTTGTCGACGTCGTCGTCGAAGAAACCACCTTCCGGGTCTTCGGGAGCACCGGCGCTGTGAAGGAGCCGCCGCCATTGCCCCCCTCGGCCACATCGGCGGCCACATTGCTGGACGGTTTGTCGAACGTGGAGCCGTTCTGGGGCGACACGACCCCTCCGGCGATGAGCGCCGCCCCGACGGCGGCGGCCACGACGGCCGACCCACTGGTCTCCAGTACTCGCTGGGCGGCCAGGAAACCCGGGACTTGGCCGAGGGCAACCAGAAGTCCGGCTCCCTTCGGGAACCGGCCGATGCTGATCCGGAGAAAGGCGCGGACGACCTCGGGATCGAAGTGACTGCCGGCGCACCGCACGAGCTCCTCGCGAGCGGCTTCGGGAGCCACCGGCGGCGTGTACGACCTCGCCGAGGTCATGACCTCGTAGGCATCGGCCACCGACACGATGCGGCCGCCCAGAGAGATCTCCTCCCCCGCCAGTCGCGCGGGGTAGCCGGTACCGTCGAAGCGTTCGTGGTGCTGTTCGATGGCCAGGCCCCACGGTCCGAGCCACGAGCGAAGAGCGCCGGCGATGCGGGCGCCTTCTGTCGGATGACTCCGGAGCACCTCCCACTCGTCCGGATCCGGGCGGCCCGCCTTGTTCAGCAACGACGGCGAGACGTGCAGCTTGCCGATGTCGTGGAGGAGGGCCGACCAACGCAGCCTGTCGCGGTCGGCGACATCGAGGGCCATCTCCTCGGCGATCAGTTCTGCATACGCACGGGTACGTTCGGAGTGGCCGCGGGTACGCGGGTCGTGGACGGCCAGCGCCGCGATCAACTCGACGACGGTTCCGGCAGCGGCTCCTGCGTCGGCACCGCCTGCATCCTCTTTCGCCTGATCGATTCGACGCTGCAGGTTCTTGGCCGTGCCGGCGCGGAACGCGGAGGAGAACCGCGATGGAGCCGCACCAGGGAAGACGAGGGCCAGGTCGAGGAGCACCGACAGCGGCAGCAGCCGTCGGAAGAGCCGGTCGAAGGCGAAGAGGGACGTCCCCGCCGCCACCAGCACAGCGGCCCACCAGCCCACCGTCTCGGCTACGCCGTCGGGTCGTGGGAGGGCCGTTGCCACGAGGAGGCCGATGTCGGTCGCCACGATCACCGGGGCGAGGACCACGACCACCCGAATGAGAAGAGCGAGTCCCCTCCTCCGCTCCCACCGATCGGATCGTTGCGCCTTGGCGGCCATCACGCGCGGGCGCCCTAGCGGGGCGACGAATCCGTCGGTGAGGCCAGGCGTTGGCGGAGCAGGTCGAGGGCGGAGATGGCCGAGAACTGCCGAACCCGCTCGCGATCGCCCGGGAGTTGCAGGAGCACGGCCTCACCGACGTCATCGCCCGGAAGGGCCAGCCCGACGTAGACCGTGCCCGGCGGAAGGTCGTCCTGTTCGTCGGGGCCGGCGACGCCGGTCAGGGAAAGCTCCACGTCGGCGCCGAGGGCGCGGCGCACACCGATTGCCATCGCCGCTGCTGCTGCGTCTGAGACCACTGGGCCTTCTTCGACGCCGAGCAATTGGAACTTGACATCGCTGGCGTAGGCCACGACGGCGCCACGGAACCAGTCGCTGGCACCGGCGACCTTGGTGAGGCGCGAGCCGACCAAACCTCCGGTCAGTGACTCGGCCACCGCCAGCGTGAGACCGGCCGCCCGTAGCCTGGCGCCGACGGTCGACTCCATCGTGTCGTCGTCGATGCCGAACACGAGTGCACCGAGGATGTTCCGCACCTCGGCCTCTTCGGCGTCGAGAAGACGGCGCGCCGCAGTCTCGTCGTCGGCCTTGACCGTGACCCGCACCTTGATGCCCTCGATGCCGCTGGCCAGGAAGGCAATGGTGGCGCCTCCACGACCCTCGAGGGCATCGAGTCTCGGAGCCATGAGTTCGGCCAGCTTGGATTCGGCGACGCCCCAGGTCTTGATCGTTCGCGAGACGATCGTCGAGGTGGTTCCCGAGCGAGCCTGGAGATCGGGAATGATCGCCCGCTCCATCATCTCGGTCATCTCGTACGGCACA
>JBKJLN010000052.1:0-7969 GCA_046596935.1 Acidimicrobiales bacterium | reverse complement strand
CCAATGGGGCTCGTCTGGATGGAGGGCATCGGTGCGCAAGTAGGCGAGCAGGGCCGCCATGCGTACGCGTGTCCGCACGGACGTCGCCACGACCCGAGCGACCGCCCCCAAGGGGATCTGCCACTCGTCGGGACGGGCCCAGATCGCCACGGTCGAGTAGTCGGGGTCGGTGTAGACCTCCCGACGGTTCCACAGCGCGCCAAGCTGCGAAGCGAACGAACGCTCCGAGCGCCTGAGCCGTTTCTCGTCGTTCGGCCAAGCGAACCCACACACGGGGTCGTCGTAGAACGCTGAGGCAAGTGATCGGGCGACGTCACTGACATCAGGGCGCTCCGCCCGTCGAACGGTCGACGTGCCTCTTGGATCTTCCTCATTACGGCAGCTCATTCCCGCAGTATGAAGGTGGCCGAGTAGCCACAACATCTGCCAGGTGGCATACATCACGCCCGGTTTCCTATTTTCCAAGCCAAGTGTCTCCGTCAGCCTCGGCGGCAAAAAACGACCTCGTCCGTCGGATGCAGAACCCACGCGATGGAACGTGAAGAGCCCAGCAGGAACGCAACGCCCACCCCCCGTAGGGCCCGGCACCGAACGTGCGCTCGACCAGGAGGAGGAGCATCGACACCGCGGTGAACACTGGTGTCAGCCACCGGGCAACCCCGGGTGTCGGCGCGGCGCGCGTCGGCGGGTCGTTGAAGACCACGCCACGGGCGGAGAGCTCGTCGTAGGAGGCCGGACAGGCGGAAGATACGAGATGGCGGCGAGGCGAACGTCCGACTGCAAGTCTCCGGTGTACTTTGCGCTGGGTGACTGCGACCTCGACCCGGTGACTTCGGGGAGGATCCGGTTCGGGTTGGGGATCGTGATCCTCGCTCTTGGTCTGGCGGCAGTCGCGGCAGTCACCAGCAGCGAGTCAGGCACCAGCGAGATCCGCGCCGTTGGGACCGGGGCTCCCCCTCCGAACGTCCCCGAGTCGGCGCAGGAAGATCAGGATCCCGTGCCAGCATCGGTTCCGACAACTTCTGAACCCGCGGCGGCACCCTCAACGCCAAGTTCGGCCGTTGCCGCGGCCACCGTCCCCTCGACTCCTCGCAGCACTGCGCCGTCGAAGACGTCTGCGCCGAGCTTCCCTGAGCCGAAGGTGACCACGGCACCAGCGCCAACCTCGCCGTGGCAGACCCCCGCGGATTGTCACGGTCTGTACACCGTCGACATCATCGGTGGGACGGCAAACCGGTTGGCCGATGCCACGGCACGGCAGATGTCCTTGAGTCCAGACGGCCAGTTGTTGGCCTATATCCGGCCAACGTCGGCCCGCTACGAGACCCTCGTCGCCGTCCTCGACATCGGCACCGGGTTCGAGCGCATCGTGCGCCAGACAAGCCGGGCGAACTACGGGGCGCCCCTGTGGTCACCCGACGGACGCACCCTTGTGTTCGTCGAAAACTTCACGGCCGACGCCGCCGCCGGCAGTGTGCTCGCCGTCAACGTCTCCTCGGGCGAAGTCAAGAAGATACGAACGACCTCGCCGTCCGACCCCGTCGTGAACCTGTCGATGTCGCCCGACGGCCGGCGCCTCGCTTTCGGCCGCGCCGACACGTCGATTCGAGTGATGAACATCGACGGGACCGGTGAGCGGCAGGTGCTGGCCGGCATCCGACGGAACGGTCCGATGCCGTGGTCACCGGCGGGAGACGAACTCGCCTACACCTCATCCGGGGATGACGGCGGCGTCTTCATCGTCAACATGACCACCGACACAGCCCGGAGGTTGACGACCGGCTATGCGGCTGCGGTGGCGTGGTCGCGCACTGGGGACCGGCTTGTCGCCACCCTCGCCGGCGGAGTTCACGTCATCGATTACGGCTCAGGCGGCTTCCGTTTGATCGGGCCCGGCGCTGACGCCATGTGGTCACCCGACGCAGCATCGATCGCCTACGGACGCGTCGGTCCGCAAGAGGGCACGCCTGAGCGGCCGATCCAACGGACCGACATCCTCGTCGCCAGGACCGACGAGGCCAGTCCCCGCCTGGTGGTTGAGGACACCGTCGGCCGCGTCACCTCCCCCGTCGTCTGGTCGCCCAGGGGTGACCGGATCCTCGTCGCCTGCCGGTAGTGAGCCATCTCTCAGGCCACGAACCCGGTGCACGCTTCCTCGACTCCATCGCGCTGCTTGGGCCGTGCGGCGTCCTGCAGGCCGAGTCACCCCCGGGGCGCAATGCGCTCAGACCGCTTCGCTACCCCTCGTGTCCGAATCGAGTTCGGGCGTACGCCCTGAAACCCTCGCCGCTGAAGGCGATGTGCTGGTTTGCGGTGTGAAGGTCCCGGAAGCATCGCTCGAGGGGATGACCCGAGTAGACGGCGCCGGCTCCAGCGAAGCCGAACGCGATGTCGACCGCCGTGATAGCTGCATGCATCGCTTGTTGGACTGCCAGACCAGTCCGGCCTAGCTGCTCATCGCTCGGAACTGCGCCGAGGCACACGGCATCCCAAACCTCGCCCAGCGCCTCGGTCACGAAGGCCCGGGCGCTCAGGAGCGCCGCCTCCGCCCGGCCAACCTCGAACTGAACGTGAGGATCGTCGGCGATGTGGCTAGAGCTGGCGCCCCGCCTCTTGGTCGGTGCCAGCTGGGCGAGCTCGTCGAGCGCCCGCCGGGCAACCCCCAGTGGAAAGCCACTCATGAGCACACCGAGCAGTGGGAAGAACCCGAGCCGCCACAGCGCACCGTCCTGGGCGGCGGGATCGAGCATGGGAGCGGCCGTGTGCTCGACGGCCACGCGGAGGCCACGCACCTCGATGTCGTGACTTCCCGTGCCTCGCAGTCCCATCGAGTGCCAGGTGTCGATGATCTCAGCTCGCTCGCGGGGGAAGTAGGCGAACCGGGCGTCGGGTCGCCCGTCCGGGCGGATGCTCGGGCGATCGCCGTCCATGACCATCACGCCGACCTGGTACCACTCGGCGTGCATGCATCCACTGTTGAACGGCCATCGCCCGTCGACGATGAAGTCGTCGCCGTCGAGTCGAGCTCGTCCCATGGGCGCGAACATGCTCGTCGACACGATGTCGGTCGCCGCCCCCAACATCGCTCGAGCGACGAAGGGGTCCAGCCAGGCGAAGAACGCCGTCGAGTTGCCGATCAGCACCGTCCACCCGGCAGAACCGTCGGCGTAGCTGAGCTCCTCGATGGCGGACACGATCGCGAGCGGATCGCGCTCTGAGCCGCCGAGTGATCTGGGCGACGCCATGCGGAACAGCCCGGCCGACTTGGCGGTCCGCACCAGATCCGGCGGCATGGTTCGAAGCGACTCAGCCTCTTGTGCGCGCTCGCGAACCGCCAAGCTCATCAGCGCCGTGTCCGCATCGGACATGTCCAACATCGCGCCTCCCATCCTGTGCTTCGTCCTTCACGGACCCGCACTAATTCCGGGCAGTATATCTGCCCTCGATTCTGGTACTATGCGTCACGTGGCACGCCAGGTCAAGACTTCTGCAACGACGTCGCCACGCGCCTACGACAGCCCCCTGCGCCGGGCAAAGGCGCTGGAGACCGAGCGCCGCTTGCTGGCCGCCGCCGAAGCGCTCTTTACCGAGCGCGGATACGTCGGCACGTCCCTCGCCGCCGTCGCCGAGCGAGCCGAAGTCAATCCCCGAACCCTCTACAAGGTCTTCCGAAGCAAGGTTGCCCTGCTCAGCCGTCTCGTCGACGTTGCCATCGTCGGTGATCAGCATGCCGTTCCCCTCGCCGATCGACCCTGGGCAGCAGCCGCCTTCAACGCCCCTCACGGACGAGAACGAGTGCGCGCCTACGCCATCTCAGTCCGCCGGGTGATGGAGTCTGCCGGGCCCGCCTTCCGCATCGCCGCGCAAGCCGCCGCCGCCGATGCCGAGGCCTTCGCCCTCTGGGCGGTTGGGCAGCGCCTGCGGCGCGCGGACTCGACTGCGTTCGTTGCTTCCCTCCACGAGGCACGGGTCCTGCGCCCTGACCTACGTCGGCAGGACGCTGTGGCGACCGTGTGGCTCACGAGTTCGCCAGAGACGTTCGTTCAGCTGACCGACGGCCTCAGCTTGACGATCAACCACTACGAGCGATGGCTGAACCAGACGCTCGCAACGGCACTTCTCGACGTGCCCAACAGCTGAGTCCAGCCGCCCTCGAAGCGCCGATTCGGAGTGGGCGACAGGTGCGGTGCCGAGGTGGCGAGAGCCCACGCGCGCCGGCGCGCGGTGGCGCCGGCGCCCGGTCAGAGCGACGACGCTGGCTCCAGCCGGTGCACGCCCTTCGGCACGAACGACAGGCCGTCGGCCTCGCCGACGACGGCGGCGGCGAGGTGCAGGATCGCCGTCCACATCTCTGCACCCTGGAGGCCGGGCGGGCCGCCTGCCGCGAAGGCAAAGCCCGCGCCGTCGACCCAGTCGTCGACGATGCCGCCGATCATTCCGCCGACGGCCGAGCGGATCTCGGCTCGCCGGTGGTCGGTCTGCCGGCCCAGCACCCAGAGCGGGTGGATGACGTCGAGGACGTTGCACGCCGTCCGCTCGCGCGTGCGGAACCAGTCGGCCTCGCGGCAGTGCGCGAGAACCGTGTCGATGGCCGCTTCGGGACGCGGGATGTCGACACCAAACTGGGCGTAGGTGCCACGAGTCAGCCGGTAGAAGCCGTTCACGGCCATCAGCCAGCCGAGGCGATGGCGGCCGTTCGACGGCAACCACGTGCCCCACATGCCGGAGTGCTCCTGGTGGGTGAGCAGCCAGCCCCAAAGCATCGGCGCCGTGTCGGTCGAGCCGTGGTGGGCGCGGTTCAGGTGGAGCCCCGTGCCGAAGCCGTCGATCCACGCGCCCGATGGCCAGGCGAAGAGCCCCATGTCGAGGGAGTCGAGGAGCCGCCCGAGCTCCTCGGGCCCGCACGACGCCACGGCGTGGACCGGATGGAGGGGCCCGGCGCTGAGCACCTCGAGGGCGTAGCCGCAGGAGAGCAGGCCGTACATGCGCCACTCGTGGTGGGTCGGCTTCAGCGACGCCGCCGGGTCGGGCGGCCTGACGCGCGGGTCGACGAACAGCCCGCTGACCGGGTCCTGCGACGCCTGGATGCGGGCGATCAGCTCCTTCTTCGATGCGACCGGCGGCAGAGCGTCGAACATCCCGGCGATCTCGACGGCGTCGTTCAGGGGACGCGGCCCCCACTCGGCTCCCGGCGCGTCGACGTAGGTGCGGACGCCATCGCGGATCGCCTCGCAGCGGGCGAGCACGTCGGGCCATTGCCGCTGCACGAGGTCGTCGAAGCGGGCGAGCGGGTCGGAAGGCAGTCGGCGGGACGGGTCGCGGCGGTCGCGAATCCGGCGGGCCGGCACGCCGGCGACGAGGCTGTAGGGCTCGACGTCGCGGGTGACGACGGCGCCGGCGGCGACGACGCTGTGGGCGCCGATGGTGACGCCGTCGACGACGGTGACGTTGGCCCCGATCCAGACATCGTCCTCGACCACGACCCCCTCGCTGGTGAGACCCTGCAAGGCGATCGGTTTCTCGGTGTCGGTGTGGATGTGGTTCTCGCCCACGAGCACGACCCCGGTCGCGATGCGCACTGCGTTACCGATGGTGACCCTGCCGATGGTCGACACGCCGACGTTGAGGCTGCAGTGGGCGCCGATCTCGACATCGCCCCGCAGCACGCAGCCGGCCGCCACGTACGACCGCTTTCCGATGGCGAGCCGGCTGGCCACGACATGGGCGCCGGATGCGACGTAAGCCGTCGGGTGCAAGTGGTAGCCGGGTCGCCCGCCCAGGTCGTCGAGGCGTGCCTGCCGCTCGTCGTCGATGTCGCTGTCGTAGAGCACGAACCAGGGCTCGTGCTCGACCCGCTCGTCGTCGTGGCCCTTCCACTGGCCTTCGTCCACCGTCGCATGATGGCAGACGCCGCTCGGGCCGTTGGGCGCAGAGTCCGGGATTCGGTAGGGGCACTCGCCCTTGCCCCCGGCCGATGTGCCACGACAGATTTCGTCAAGCCGTAAATCCCGTGGGCCGGTATCGCATGGCGACTGCCCCCGACCGGAACTGTTGGCGATCCACGAGCTCGAGCTGGATGCGCTTGCGCAAACCGGCGAGCAACGTCGGCCCGTGCCCGGCAAGGACCGGCTGCACAACGAACTCGTACTCGTCGATCAGTCCCAGATCTGCCAACGCCAAGGGAAGCGTCACGCCACCCACCAACAGGCCCTCGCCTGGCTCTTGCTTGAGCCGTTGAACCGCTTGACCCAAGTCGCCTTGCACCAGCTCGGCATTCCAATCGACCCGGCTCAGTGTGCTCGACACGACGTACTTCTTCGCCCGATCGATGGTCTCGGCGAACGGGATCTCCCATTCGTCCATCCAGTCAGGCCACGTGCCCGTGGCCGGCTGCCGCCACGCCGACTCCATCATGTCGTAGGTCACCCGTCCGAAGAGCAGGGCATCGGCTCGTTCCAACTCAGCGGTCCAATAGCGCATCGACTCATCGTCCGGGAGGAGTCCTGCCTCGTGATGGCAGCAGCCGTCGAGCGTGACGTTGATCGCGTATCGAAGTGGTCTCATCTCGTTGCTCTCCCTTGATGCGCTCGGCGCGTTCACCGGACCGTACTTAGACGACTCCCTATCGCCGCCCTGAAGGATCAGTCCTCGCCGGAATACCGAGCCCAAGCCGACTGTCGCGTGGTGCCGAGAGCCTTGCCAATCTCGGTCCAGGTCACACCTCTTCGAAGGAGGTGAGAAGATTCGACAGTGCGCAATAACCCGGCGGAGCCGGCTTCGTCAGGACGGCAAGCACTGGTCCTGTTCGGAGGGGTCGTCCTCGGCTTGGTTCTGGGAACTGCGGTTGGGGCGCCGTTCGACATCGATGTCGGAGCGGGACACGCGATCTTCCATGTGGTCCTCGGGGCCGTCGTCGGTCTCACCGCTTGGTGGCTCCGAAGCCACCGGGGCGCGGACGGACCTTCTCGGTTTGCTCAGTGGGCCGCATCCGCGCTGGCGATCAATCAGTTCGCTGAAGGACTCGCTGCGATCCCTGATGGGAGTGGGGACTCAATTGCGCACGAGATGCTCGGAGCCATCAATCTGGTGGCGCTGCAACCTCTGGTTCTCGTGGCGATCATCGTGCTTGCAATCGTGGCGCTTCGCCGCCGACTCAGTACCACGGGGTGAGCCTTTTCGATCGATCATCATCACCCTGCGATGCGCCGAGGCAAGTTGGAGGAATGATCGACGTCAGCAAGAGCCGCCTGGAGGAGGTGCAAAGTGGTGACAACACGAGAAGGACGGAACGATGCCCATCCCGGCAGCCCCCGAGGGGAACCTCACAACGCAAGCAGCGACGCTTGCCCTCTTCGTCCAGGTCCACGAGCAGGTGCGCGCCGAACTCGCCGACGTCACTGACGATTGCCTCCACTTCACCCCGGTCGACGGTGCCAACCCGATCTCGGCCATCGTCACGCACCTCGTCGGTTCTGAAGCGGAGACACTCCGGACCGTTGCTGACGAACCCCTTCAACGCGATCGAGACGTCGAGTTTCGCGCGACGGACCTGACCAGATCGCAGGCCCTCAAGCTGCTCGATGACGCCGACCATCTTGTCCGACGGCTCGCTCCGCTCATCACCGAAGCGCGGCTCCTCGCCCCAATCTCCCTCCCGACCCTGCCCTCCGAGGAACTGCGACCCGGGATCACCTGGCTCATTGGGAATTACGGTCACGCTCGAGAGCACCTCGGGCAGATGCAACTAACGAAGCAGCTGTTCGCTTTTGCCAGCTGACCCGGGGCCGCCCGATACGCGCCGCAGGGAGCGTCGAGGTCATGGTAATGCGGCAAGGCGCTGCACATCCGCGAAGGCCACGCGGTCGGCGGTCCTCGACGCTGAGACGAAGAGGTCCGTCATCGGCGGGGCGCGAAACCCGCTGGACCGGTTGTCAATTGCGCACAAGGCTGCGGGCGCGCTCGATCGAGC
>JBKJLN010000006.1:0-2960 GCA_046596935.1 Acidimicrobiales bacterium | reverse complement strand
CTACGGGACGGGCCTTCCGTTGAAGGTGTCGGGCGTGGCGCTTTCCACGGCCCTCAACGTCGGGATCTTCGTCCTGGCGTTCCGGGTACTGACGGTACGGTCGGTGGCCACGAGGATGCTGCTCCCCGGGGCCATCCTCGGCGGGCTGCTCTGGTCGGCCCTCCAGGTGCTCGGCGCCTACCTGGTGAGCCATCAGTTGCGGCACGCCTCCCAGGTCTACGGCTACTTCGCCTCGGTCCTCGGGCTCGTCTCCTGGCTCTTCCTCGGCGCCCAGCTCGCGCTCTACACGGCCGAAGCCAACGTCGTGTGGGCCCGGCGACTCTGGCCTCGGAGCATCGTCCAACCCCCGCTGACCGAGGCCGACAAGCGGGCCTTCGACGACATAGCCCTGCAGGGGGAGCGTCGACCGGAACAGTCGGTGGAGTCGACCTGGGAGGACGACCCGTCGCCCGACCTCGACCGGTCGGCTGTCGACGGCTGACAGCTGACGGTCCCCATTCCGGTCTCATCCCCGACGTACGGTCCGAGCATGCCGTCGCCCTCGCACCCCACCGCCGTGAACCAGGCCCACCGGGTGTCTTTCGTCGTGTCGCTCCACCTCGACGGCCGGGCGCGGGGCCTGGCCGGTCCCTTTCCGACGGAGGACGAAGCCGAGGCCTGGGCGGTCGACCTGATCGGCGCCGACCGGGGGTGGACGTGGGCCATCGAACCCCTCACAGCACCCGCTGCCCTCCCTTTGGCCGAGGCCAGGCAGCGAGCCCGACTCGCCCGTCGCCAACACCTCACGGTGCTGCAGTAGCCCGATCCCAGCCTGGAGGCCTCCGGCCCACGCCTGCGGTGAAGGACTAAAACCAAAATGGTCGGACGCAAACATCGTGTTGAGGTCCGAATCTGCCGAACAAATAGGACACGCCGTCCACGTCGGACGCCCGCTCCGCAGGAGACCCCACCCCGTGCAGGTTCCTTCCTTCTTCGCGCCCGTTCTGGCGGAGACCGAAAACGACAGCGTCTCCGGCCGCCTGTTGGGGAAGCGCGGACTGGTTTTCGCCCTCGCCGTGGCCGTCCTGTTGACGGCGACGGGCGCCGCCGCCGCCGTCAGCAGGGATCAACGAGCAGGCGACTCGGCCACTTCACCCTCCGCCGAGGCGAGCGTCGACCCGAGCGGCGCCGCTGCTGCAGCGGCCGACCCCGGCGCACCCTCTGGGAACCCCGCCGCACCGACGGTCCCGGTCTCGGGCCCCGCCTACCGGCTGGCCAGCACCGACGGCGGCGTGTCCACCCACGGCTGGTTCGATTCGGCCGCTTCGGGCGGTTCGGCTGCGGGAGCCACCTCCTCGGCCATCGTCGGCCTGGCCCAGCACGAGGACGGCGAGGGCTATTGGCTCGCCGCCGCCGACGGCGGCGTGTTCGCCTTCGGGAACGCCCAGTTCTTCGGGTCCGCCGCCGGTGCCAGCACCGCCCCGATGACCGACATCGCGCCCTCCCCCACCGACAACGGCTACCTGCTGGCCGCCACCGACGGCGGCGTATTCGCGTTCGGTGACGCCCAATTCCAAGGGGCTGCGATCGGCGAGGGCCTCAACTCCAAGATCGTGTCGATCTCCGAGACCCCGTCCGGGGCTGGCTACTGGCTGGCGGCCGCCGACGGTGGCGTGTTCGCGTTCGGTGACGCCCCGTTCCTGGGCACGCTGGCCGACCGGTCGGTCAACGCCCGAATCGTCGACCTCGTCCCCTCCGGCTCGGGCCAGGGGTACTACCTGGTCGCCGCCGACGGTGGCGTCTTCGCCTTCGGAGATGCCCCGTTCTTCGGGGCCGCCTCCTCCGAGAAGCTGACCAAACCGATCGTGGGCATGACCCTCACCCCCGAGGGCTCGGGGTACTGGCTGTTGTCCGCTGACGGCGGGGTGTTCGCCTACGGCGATGCGCCCTTCCTGGGGGCGCCGTCGTCCTCGGGTGGCAAGGGCAACTTCATCGCCATCGCCGGAGGACTCGGCCGCCACCAGCCGCCCGCCGCTCCTCCGGCCGTCGAGGCCGAAGCCCCCGCCCCCGCCCCGGCTTCGCCGGCACCCGTCTCGGCGGCGGCCGACGCCCCAGCAGCCGCATCCCCGGCGCCGGCAGCCGAGCCCGCGGTCTCGTCCAAGACCAGCAAGGCCCGCACCCCCAAGGTCGCCCCCAAGCCGAAGCCCGAGCGCCAGCTCGACGGGCAGTTCGGGTGGGACATCTCCTATCCCCAGTGCGGGGGGTCGTTCCCGCCCGGGCCGATGGCTTACACCATCATCGGCGTCAACGGCGGGCGAGCGTTCAAGTACAACAAGTGCCTCGGCGAGCAGTGGCGCTGGGCCCGCAGCCAGGGTCCCGCCGGCATCTACGTGAACATCCACTTCCCCCGGGGCGAGGCCGAGCTGGCCGCCGGCGCCACCAGCGACCGCCAGCCCGACTGCAACGGGGCCATCGGCTGCGTCGCCTACAACTTCGGCGTCAACGGCATCCGTGACTCCATCGCCTACGCCCGGGCTCAGGGGGTCGACGCCCCCTTCGTGTGGCTCGACGTCGAGCACCTGAACTACTGGGCACCGCAGCCCGAGCTCAACGCCATCGTCATCCGTGGCGCCATCGACGCCGCCCGCGAGGCAGGCATGGGCGTGGGGATCTATTCGACTCCGTTCCAATATCGGAAGCTGACCGGTGACGAGCAGGCCCAGGTTCCGGTCTGGTCGGCCGGCGCTCCAGGCATCGAGGCGGTCGCGGAGTACTGCGCCACTCGCGGCTTCGGCGGCGGGCCGGTGGCGATCGTGCAGATGCGACCAGGGCAATACGACCCCAACGTCGCTTGTCCCGGTGCCGGGGCGATGTCTCGCTACTTCGCCATGCCCTAACGAGCGTCTCGAGGTGGAATCCCCAACCCTGAGCGGTGGTTGACTCCGTACAGATGCTCGACCACCACCTGCTCTCGCTGACGA
>JBKJLN010000397.1:0-4519 GCA_046596935.1 Acidimicrobiales bacterium | reverse complement strand
GCCTTGGCGATGAGGGTTTTGCCACAGCCAGGGGGCCCGTACAACAGGATGCCCTTGGGCGGCGGGAGCTCGAACTCCTTGAAGAGCTCGCGATGCACGAACGGCAGCTCGACGGCGTCCATGATCGCCTCGATCTGGTCGTCGAGCCCGCCGACGTCCTCGTAGGAGATGTCCGGCACTTCTTCGAGAACGAGCTCCTCGACCTCGGGCCGGGGCAGCTTCTCGGTCAGCAGGCCGGTACGCGAATCCATCAAGAGGGTGTCACCGGCGCGGAGCTTCACCGACCCATCCATCAACGATTCGGAGAGGTCGACGACCCGCTCCTCGTCGGCGCGCCCGACGATCATCGCCCGCTTGCCGTCTTCGAGGATCTCCTTAAGCGTCACGGCTTCGCCGGTCAGCTCGGGTCCGCGCGCCAACACCACGTTGAACGATTCGTTGAGAACGACCTCCTGCCCCTTGTGGAGTTCCTCGTCCTCGAGGTCGGGGTGTAGGGCGACGCGCATCTTGCGACCACCACTGAAGATGTCGACCGTGCCGTCGTCGTTGCGGCCGAGATAGGTGCCATACGCCGACGGCGGCTGGGTGAGCTTGTCGACTTCGTCGCGCAAGGTCGCGATGTGTTCGCGGGCCTCCCGCAAGGTGTAGGTCAGCTTCTCGTTCTGCGAGACGGCCTGCGCCAGCTGGCCCTTGGTCTCGAGCAGCTTCTCCTCGAGTGTGCGGACGCGCTTCGGCGCTTCTTGGAGACGGCGGCGGAGCGTGTTGACCTCGTCCTCGAGGACGACGGCGTGCTCGCGCAACTCATCCATCTCACGGTTGCTCTGGGCGTCGGACATGGGAGCACCTCCTGTTCGGCGAACCTACACGGCTGGTTTCGCTTTCTCGTGCCGTGCCGACCCGGCGACACCCTCGCCCATTTTGTTTTCCCTACGCAACGCCGGGTAAATTGCAGCTACCGCAATCCCGGTGATCAAAGGTGAGGAACTCTCCATGGGCATGAAGGTCTGGATCGATCAGGATCTCTGCACGGGCGATGGCCTGTGCGAGGAGATCGCTCCGTCCGTGTTCACACTGCTCGACGACGGGCTGGCGTACGTGAAGGAGGGCGACAAGGTCTTCAACCCCGGTGGGCCCGAAGGATTGGCTGTCGTCGCCGCCGGTATGGAAGAGCCCACCATCGAGTCGGCCGAAGAGTGCCCTGGCGAGTGCATCTTCATCGAGATCGAATAGCGCTCCCGGAGAACCGCTTCAGCCTTCGTTGAGGCAGTCCCGGGTGTCGGCCTCGGCACCAGGGTTCCGGTTGTATTCCTGCAGGGCGCGATCGAGCTCGACTCCGGTCAACGCGTAGGCGGTTCCCGGCCGATCGGGGGCGATGGCGAAGGCCACACCCACGACCTTGCCGAGCCCGTCGACGACGGCGCCGCCGGAGTCGCCGGCCTGCAGATTGGCGGCGAGGATGAACACCTGGCGCCGCGTCTTCATCCCATAGATGTCCTTCCCATCGGCGGTCACCTCGTCACTGATACGCGCCGGAGCCGCCCGCACCGACTCCTGACCGCCCGGGTGTCCGAACACCGCTCCCGTCGTCCCCACCTTGGCGTTCGCCCGACCGAGGGGCGGCATGCCCAGTTTCTCGACCCGAAGGACAGCGAGATCCCGGGGCGCGTCGAAGACCACAACGGTGGCAGCCAGTCGTTTGCCGTCGGGACGCACGATCTCGACGTGATCCTCTCCGGCGACGACGTGGGCGTTGGTGACGATCACGTTCTCGCTGATGACGAACCCGCTGCCCTCCTGGATGCGATCACAGGCCTCGCCCATCACCTTGACCGTCGAGCTCGTCACGCGACCGAGCACCTCCGGATCGAGGCCCGAGGCGACCGGCGGTAGCCCGGCATCGGGAGCCGGTTGCAGGCGCTCGAACACCTGAGGGAAGCCCTTGTCGTCGACGAGACGACGCACGGTCTGCGTGGCGTCGGGAGGCTTCGGCAACGATGAGTTCACGGCTTTGGCCATGAATGAACCACGCGCCTGGCGGGCGGGCCAGCCGGTCACATCGGCGAGGGTCGGGAGGAAGATCCAGAGCACCACCACGATGCTCAACCCGCCGGCCATCGCTCCGACGATCCGGTCGACGGTGCGGGCGCCGCCGTGGGGCAGGATCCCGCGCACGCGGTGGCCGATCACGAGGCCGATGGCCTGGCCGATGAACGTCCCGACGATGAGGACGGTGATGGCGACCAGCAACCGTCCCGAAGCCGTCGACAACTCGAACGAGGACAGCGCGAATGGCAACAATCGGAGCCCCACGTAGAAGCCGGCGGCGATTCCGATCCACGATGCCACCCGAGCGAGGAAGCCGGCACGGAAACCGCCGAGGGCGGCCGAGACGATGGCCGCAAGCATCACGACGTCGAGGAGGTTCACCCGCCGTCGACCCTGGCCCTCAGGTGCCCACGAGTCTGGCGGCGGTCAGGAAGCCGGTGTGGGCGACCATGCGGTGGTCGGGGCGAACCGACTGTCCCTCGACGTGCCACGTCCGTTGCAGCACCTCGAGGGATTCGGCCATGTCGAAGTGGCTCTCCGCCAGCGCCTCGCGAAGTTGTGCCACCTGACCGATGGTCGGGAGGTAGGAGACGAGGATCCCCCCGGGGTGCAGGGCGACCTCGGCGAGCTTCACCACTTTCCAGGGCTCGGGCAGGTCGAGCACGATTCGGTCGAGATCGGTTTCGTCGATTCCGTCGTAGATGTCGCGCTCTTCCACGCGGTAGCGATCAAGGATCTCCGTACCGAGGAAGGCGGCGACATTGGCCTCGGCCTTGGCCTTGAAGTCGGCCCGCAGCTCATACCCCACGACGTCGGCTCCGGCTCGTAGGAGCGTCATGGACAGCGCCCCCGATCCCACCCCCGCCTCCAGGACCCGTGCTCCCGGAAAGATGTCGGCCAGCATCAGGATCGGTCCCAGATCCTTGGGGTAGATGACCTGGGCGCCTCGGGGCATCTTCAGGACGAAGTCGCTCAACGTGGGTCGAACGGCAAGGTAACGAGCGCCGGCGGTCGAGCGCACACTCACGCCCTCGGGTTGCCCGATCAGTTCGTCATGACGGATGAAGCCCGCATGGGTGTGGAACTCGCCCTCAGACGCCAACGTCACCAGGTACCTGCGGGTCTTGGAGTCGATCAGCAGGGCGCGATCGCCGGCTGCGAACATCCGGCTCATGGAACCTCGATCGGCGGCGCCACCCGGGCGACGAGCTTGCAGAACGCGCACACCTCGCCGGTCGTCGGCGAACCGCACGATGGGCACTCGTGGAGTTCCTCACGCGACGTTGCCGCGGCGCCGGTGAAGCGATCGGCCCCACGGGCGAGGAACCCGAAGTAGAAGGCGTTCTTTGTGCCGGGTGACTGCTCCTCGATGGCGTTGAGGGCTTCCTTGTAACCGAGATGCTTGTTGCCGACGGCGTTCGGGCACTCCTCGACGATGTAGTCGATGCCCCGCAGGATGCAATAGGCCGCCATCTCCCGCTCGTCCAAGCGGATCAGCGGCTTTACCTTCTTGACGAATCCGTCCGACTCGGGCAGCACGGGCTGCTGGCGCCCCAGGTAGTCGGCGTCCCACCGCAGCACGTTGCCGAACAACACCGCCGCCTCGTCGTCGAGATTGTGACCGGTGGCGACGACGTCGTACCCGCCCCTGCGGGCGGCGTCGTTGAACAGGTGGCGCTTCGACAACCCGCAGGCCGAGCAGGGCACCCGGCGGGTGATGCGGGCGGCGGTGGGGATGTCGAACCCGTGCTCGGACGGGAGATCGACCTCGATCAGGTTGGCGTTGCGGTCGGCTGCGAAGACGCGGGTGAGAGCGCCGGACTCACTGCTGTACTCCCCGATACCCAGCCCGAGATAGAGGCCGTCGGCGGCGTATCCGAGGTCGAGGAGGATGTCCCACAGCGCCAGCGAATCCTTCCCTCCGGAGACGGCGACCAGCACGCGAGCGTCGGGCGGGAACATACGGAACTCGTCGATGGCCCGCTTGACCTGCTCACGGACATGATGGAGGAAGCAGTCCTTGCAGAACGCGGCGTTGTGGCGGCGCAGCTCGATGACGATCTCGGGCGCGCGACAGCGGCGGCATTTCACTCGAAGCCGCCCGAGATGACCGGCCGCACCTCGACCTCGTCGGCATCGGCGAGCACGGCATCGCCCGTCACCAAGGTGTCGCCTCGGATCACGAGGACAGACTCTCGATTCACGCCGAGCTCGTCGAGCAGTGCCTGCACTCGCTTGGGCCCGGCGACTTCCACTTCACGACGAGGGTTCCGGAGCTTGACCTTCACGACTGCTTGTCGCCGAGGCGCAGATCGCCGTGGTGGGTGATGAAGAGCGCTTGGCCGGGCGCCAGCTCCTCGCGATACACGACGTCTTGGGTGCTCCCGGCCATGCGGCGAACCGCTTTTACGACACCGACCATGGCGAAGAGGGTCATCCAGCTGCGCTGTCCACCGAAGAAGCCTTTGCGGAC
>JBKJLN010000363.1:0-2870 GCA_046596935.1 Acidimicrobiales bacterium | reverse complement strand
TGCGCGAGCGGGCTTTTGCCGATCGCCATGGCCTCATGGAACGCGCGTGACTGGTTTCGGCGATCGCGTCGGCGTTGCGCCAAAGGGCCGCCTGTTCGGGAAGAACGTGCTCGAGGGTGAGTTCCGGGCCGCGCCCGACGAAGACCTGTTCCTGGGTGAGCTGCTCGTCGGCGTCGACGACGCCACCGGGCGGCGCTACCTCTTTCGCATCGTCGACGTCACCTACGGCACCGAACATCGCGAACCGGGATGGGCCGAGCGGGTGGCGGGCACGTTGCTTTCCGACGACGAGCGCGGCGAGGAAGGGGCCCACCAGCTCTACGAGTCATCCCGACGTACCTACCGGGTGGCCTCCTGTCGCTGCCTCGGTTACGTGACGCCCGACGGCCGCGACTTCCGCAAGCCGAAGAGCCTGCCCACCCAGTTCTCTCGCGTGGTCGCCCCCGAGACCGCCGACTTCGACTTCCTCCGGGGTCGGATGGGCGACCTTCCCGTCGGCCGTCTGCGCAGCGGCGAGACCGAGGTCGACTTCACTGTCGGCATCCCGGGCGCCTCGTTGGCCACCCACGTGGGCATCTTCGCCACGACCGGCATGGGCAAGTCGAACCTCATGCAGGTCTTGGCCGGCGGGGTGTTGCAGTCGCAGGGACGCTACGGGCTCCTGCTGGTCGACCCCCACGGCGAGTACCGCACCTCCCTCGCCAAGCACCCTTGGGCCGGCGATCGCCTCCGCACCTACGCCGCCCGACGACTTCCGAATACGAGCACCCTTCGGGTCAGCCTGGCCGAGCTGTCGGTCGACGATCTCCGCACCGCTTACGAGTGGACGCGCCCGCAAGAAGAGGCGCTGTTCGAGCTCGAGCGCTTCTACGGCTCGGGGGGCGGCGCCGGCGCCGGGCTGGCGTGGTTGCTCTTGTTCTCGCAACTCGACGATCTGGCGATGTTCCGCGAGATCGAACTCAACGGACGAGTCGCCCTCAACACGCTGCAGGTCGTGCACCGCCGGGCGCGTCGAATCGTCGAGCTCGAGTGCATCTCGCCCGATCCCAATCTCTCGGTGGGCACAGCCATCGTGCGCGACCTCATCGAAGGCAAGGTCGTGCTCATCGACGTCAGCGGACTGGGCTCCACCGAAGAGGTGCTGGTGGCATCGTTCCTGGCCCGCCGGGTTCTCGACGAGTGGTCGGGCGCCTATCTCGACGATCCCGATCGCCACGAGCGCATGCCCGTCGTCGCCATCGTCCTGGAGGAAGCGCAGCGGGTGCTGTCGTCGAATCGCGACCGGGAGTCCAACGTGTTCCCTCGGGTCGCCAGGGAAGGCCGCAAGTTCAAGGTGGGCCTGTGCGCCATCACCCAACAGCCCAAGCTGCTCGACGACGAGCTCCTCAGCCAGTTCAACACCTTCTTCATCCTCGGCCTCGCCGACGAGAAAGACCGGAACATTCTCCGCGGCTCCTCGAAACAGGACATCTCCGCCCTTGGCCCCGAGATCCAGACGCTGATGCCCGGTGAGTGCCTCATCGCCAACCTGGCGGCGCCGTTCGCGGTGCCCGCCAAGATCCACCTGTGGGCCGATGTCTGTCGCGATGCCCCAGCGCCGCCTGCCGCCCGGCCCACGGCCGCCGCCAACGTGTCGGCTCTGGTCGATTGAGGACGACGCCGTGAAGGTTGCTGCCATCGGCGACGCGCACCTGGGGCGCTCGTATCTCAACGTCGTCGACGCCGACACCGGGGTGAACCAGCGAGAACTCGACTTCGAGCGGTCGTTCCAGGCTGCCATCGACCTCGCCCTCGAGCAGGAACCCGACGTCGTCGTGTGGCTCGGCGACATCTTCGATCACCCTCGCCCCACCTACCGGTCGTTCCGGGTTGCGCAGCGAGCCCTCACCAAGATCCGCGATCACGGGGTCGATTGCGTGGTCATCACCGGAAACCACGACACGCCCCGACTGCCGGGCACCGGTAGTCCGTACTCGCCGCTCGCCGACACGTTCCGCGAGTTCCACTTCGCCCATCGCCTCGCCTACGAGCGTTTCGATCTTCCCGGCCTGGTCGTGCACGCCGTTCCGCAGATGCTCACCGTGGAGGCGACCCTCGACGGGCTGGCGCAAGCCGACCGTCAACGCAGCGGCGACAAGACGAATCTGCTGCTGACGCATCCCCGCATCACCACCGTGCAGCCGCGGTACAACGACATCAACGAAATCGAGATCGACGACGGCGAGCTGCGCAGCGACCTCGTCCTCCTCGGGCACTACCACGTGCACCAGCGGGTTCGCTCGGGCATCTGGTACGCCGGCTCGACCGACAGCTTCACCTTCGCCGACGATCCCGACGAAGCCAAGGGCATCGTCATCCTCGACACCGAGGCCGGAACCGCCCAACACCTCGCCCTCGCAGGCCAGCGCCCGCTCGTCACCCTCGAGACCATCCAGGCGCTTGGTCTCTCGCCCGCGGACCTGTCCGCACTCGTTCTGCAGCGGGCGGCCGGCATCCCCGAGGGGGCGGTGGCCCGGCTCTATCTCGATGGAGTCGACCCCGAGGCCTATCGACTGCTCGACATCGAAGCCGTTCGGGCCGCGTCTGCCGGAGCGATGCTGTTCAAGCTCGAGCCGCAGTTCTCCGGCGTGGTCATGAACGTCGAGCTTCCCGACATGGATTCAATGCCGTCTCGGTGGGAGCGTTACATCACCGACCAGGACCTCATCGGCTTCGACCGCGACCGCATCCGCAACCTCGGGAAGGACTATCTCGCGGCCGCCGTCGAGGTGGCGGACTGAGCCGTGCGCATCACCCGCATCTACCTCCGCAACTACCGGGTCTTCGAACAGGAGCTCGACCTCGAAGTGCCCACAGGACTCGTCGGCATC
>JBKJLN010000344.1:0-3957 GCA_046596935.1 Acidimicrobiales bacterium | reverse complement strand
CCTCGCATCGACGTCTTCAGGACACTGGGTGGCGAGGAGGCCGCCGAGGCGGCGCGCTTCGATATGGAGCACAGGTCGTCGGAGAGCAAGGAGCGGTTCATGCGAATCTGCATGCCGCTGACGGTTCGGCGTCCGTACTCCGACGATGAGCTGGGACGCCTCCGCCCAGTAGCGAACAAGTCATGGCCGCCCTCATTGCGCTGTCCGCGACGAGGGACGACCTACTCGATCAGGTCGGCGCGATCGCATGTCGTACCTTGGTCGTCACCGGGGAGTTCGACCCGGCGGCGCCGCCGGCGGACGCCGCCGACCTCGCGGCGACCATCGGACCGAATGCGCGACTGGCAGTCGTCCCCGCTGCGGGCCACGGCGTCTACCGCGACCAGCCGGATGCCTTTAACGAGCTCGTTCGCACCTTCCTGGGCGAATTCGGCGCGCCACAATCGTAACGTCGGCTCCGAACTCCAGTTGAGTCGGCCGGCTGGTTCGCTCCGATCGGCGTCGGGGGCACGGAGAACTCCTGTGCTGGCGCTGTGTCCAAGAGGTCGTTGGAGCCCGACTCCGAACCTCTGGCGACGCCGTCGTACCCGAGCGACAAATCCGGGTGGAATCGGCAGGGCGTCACCCGCCAGGATGCGCCCCGTGACCGATGACTGGCCGGAGGTGACGGACCTGACGTTGCACCAGCTGCTGGCGGAGCGGGGGTACTCCATCATCCGCAGCTTCGGCGAACGCAGAGACTCCCGATCCGTGGTCCTCGGAGTCGAGTCCGCCACCGGCGATCGCTACGTGGTCAAGCACGCCCAGGACGACGAAGCGATCCGCTGGCTTGAGTCGGCCCGTCGATTCCACGCCGATGTCAAGCATGCGGCGATCCCGACGGTCGTCCAGAGCACGAGGACGGCCACCGGCATGTGCCTGGTGGAGGAGTGGGGCCCGGGCGAGATCCTTCGCGACGGATACGACGACGCCGTCCTTCCACCGGACCACCCCAAGTCCGCCTCCCGCAGATTCCTCAGTCTCGATGTCAACGAGATCGTCGACGCCGTGGGCCAGATCATCGACGCCCACGTGGCGGTCGCCAGCGCGGGCTACGTCGCGGTTGACCTTTACGACGGATGCGTGCTCTACGACTTCTCGACCCGCACGGTGCGGCTCGTCGACCTCGATCACTACCGCCCGGGGCCCTACGTCCTGGACACGGACCGTCAGCTTGGATCGTCCAGTTACATGGCCCCCGAAGAGTTCTGGCGGGGCGCAACGATCGACGAACGAACCATGGTCTACACGCTCGGCCGAGTGGCCCTCGTCTACCTCGGCTGCGCCCGAGAATCCGAGGCTTCGCGGGAGCAGTTCCGCGGAACCGACGAGCAGTTCAAAGCAGCGTCCAAGGCCAGCGCCGCCGAGCCCAATGACCGCGTCCGGTCTGTCTCGGAACTGCAGAGCTCATGGGGTGCTCCCCAGCCGCCCCGAACGCGCGCCCGATAACTCGCTGCTTTCGGAACTCACGCGCACAAGATAACGGCGCTTCGCGTGCTGTCAGCTACCGATGTCCTGTGGCACTCGCAGACGGTAGAGCTTGTCGAGATACCCGTCGATGACGGCTTCCTTCCAGAACCGGAAGCCGACCTTGGCCGCCACGTTCTGGGAGGGCAGATTCCGGGGATCGATCATGGCCAGGATCTCGCCGGTATAGGTGTTCCCCGCCAGTTCCAGGACCGCCTTGGTCGCTTCGGTGGCATAGCCGAGGCCTCTGGCGTTCGGAGTAAGCCGCCACCCGAATTCGAGTTGTGCCTTGCCTTCGAACACGAAGCTGTTCACACCCGCATAGCCCACGATGGTGCCGGTCGCCCGCTCGATGATTGGCTGTTTGGCGAAAGGTACCTCAGCGGCGCGGACGAGCATCTCATCGAAGCGCCGATTGGCCGCGGACTCGTCGAGCACTCCGCCGGAGAAGACCATGAAGCCGTCGTCGCAGAACAGTTCCACGAATCTCGATCGATCTTCTTCCTGCGGCAGGCGCACCTCAAGGCGGTCCGTAATCACGACGTCGATCGTCGCACGCCCCGCTCCGATGGGGCGCACCGAATACCGGCCAGGGGTGCGCTTCGGGGTACAGCAGATCAGCGCTTATGGCGTCGCCGTCCGCGGCGTCGTTTGAGTCGAAGAGGTCAAGTAGATAGCCGGTAACGCTTGATAGGCCGGCCAGCTTTCCGAACTTGTCGTCGTCGCTCAGTCACGCAAGCCGACGTAGACGGCCCGCGGCCGGAACCGGAGCCGATACTCGTATTCCTCAATGGCGTGCGCGAGCCAGCCGGCGATGCGAGCAACGGCGAAGATGATGATTCCTGCGTTGGGCACCATTGCGTGTGCTTCGGTCAGCACGGCGAGGGCGAGGTCGATGTTGGGGAACGGCAGACCGCGACTGTCCATTACGGCCAGCAGGTCGCGCCCAGCACGCAAGGATGGGTTGGACCGTCCGCGAAAGAGGTCGTCGAGCAGCACGTCGGCGCGTGGATCGCAGGTGACGTACACGCTGTGACCGAAGCCTGGGATGCGGTGGCCGTCGGCGAGGCGGGCGTCAACCGCCTCTGCCGCCGGCACGCGGTCGCGGATCTCAACGAGCAGGGCGCGGGCTTGCTCGGACGCGCCGCCGTGGAGAGGCCCGCCGAGCGTGGCGAGACCGGCGAGGACGAACAGGTAGGGGCCCGCCCACGCCGACGCCGCCACCCGCGCCGCGAGCGTCGAGGCGGCGAGTTCGTGGTCGGCGAGGAGAACGAGCGTCGCGTCGAGCAGCTCGATGTCGCGTCGGGTCGGTCGCCGTTCGGTGAGTCGCGACCACAGACGGGCGGCAACGGAGTCGCCGATGGGCGAGCCAAGAGCGGGAAGGGCGTCGACGGCGATGGCGACGATCGCCCGTCCGTGAGCGGCGACAGCGCTCGGGCGCCGGTCGTGTCGAAGGGGGTCCAATGACCGCACGGCGGCAAGGACGGCACGAATCCTGTCAACGGGGGCCGGGCCGAGGGCTGCGGTGACTCGGCCCACCTCTCGCGCTAGCTCGGTCGGGGTGTCGAACGGTTGCGGGTCCGACATGCGGTCGCCGGTCCACAGCCACGTCGCCACGGTCTCAAAAGAGGCGCTGCGCGCGGCGTCTCCGACTTCCCAGCCGCGATAGAAAAGTCGGCCTTCCGGCTCGAGGAGAGTCAGTGAAGTCTCTATGAGAATTTCGAGCCCCCCGGCGCGCCCGGCACCGCTCCGCTGGCGCGCTGCGAACCTCTCGATGTCAGTCCGCCTGTAGCGGCTCCTGCGATCGCCTGGGATTCGCTCCCGCTCGACAAGGCCACGGCTCACATAGGCGTAGAGGGTCTCGGGTTTCACGCCGAGGACGCCGGCGGACTCCTCGGCGGTCAGCCACTCGGATGACATCGCCGGATCATATATTGATTCGACCAATCAATCTTGACGGGATGGACCTCGGCTCGACAGCATGAACCCATGGGAACGATGACAGTCGCTGATGTGATGACAGCTCCCGCGCTGGCCGCAGTGGAGGAGGAGACGCTGCGAGAGGCCGCATCGCGAATGGCGCAGCGGGGCGTTGGATCAGTGGTGGTCGTCGAGGCGGGACGCCCGATCGGGATCCTCACGGAGCGGGACCTCTTGCGGGCGATCGCGGCCGGGACCGATCCGGCAACGTCGACCGTCGGCGCGTGGATGACCAGGGACCCGGAGTGCCTGGACACCGAAGCGACAATCGACGACGCATGGCGCCAGCTCGGCGAGCGGGGTTACCGGCACATCCCGGTCGTCGCCGGGGACGACTTCAAGGGCACGGTCTCGCGGCGCAATCTCCTTGCCCTTGCCCAGCTGCGACCAGCGGGTGAGTCGGCGATGGTGGCGCCGCCGGGTCTGAAGGGTGTCGTGGTGGCCGAGACGGCGCTAGGCGACGTGCGCGGT
>JBKJLN010000109.1:0-9378 GCA_046596935.1 Acidimicrobiales bacterium | reverse complement strand
GAACGAAATGCCAACCAGGCAGGAATTGAGCTAGATGCAACTCGGAATGGTCGGCCTCGGCCGCATGGGCGCCAACATGACAATGCGTTTGCTCGAGGCGGGACACGAGATCGTGGTCTTCGATCGCAATGCCGACGCTGTCGCCATGAGCGTGAAGGAGGGCGCGATCGGCGCGGATTCATTGGAAGATCTGGCGTCGAAGCTCACCGCTCCTCGCCACGTCTGGGTGATGGTCCCATCGGGTGCGCCGACTCGCGAGACGGTGACCGCCCTCGGCGGCGTCCTTTCCGCCGGTGACACGGTCATCGACGGTGGCAACTCTCCGTGGAAGGACGCGCCTGCGCAGGCGGCCGAGCTCGGCGCCTCGGACATCGGCTTCGTCGACGCCGGCGTCTCGGGAGGCGTGTGGGGGCTCAAGAACGGCTATTGCCTGATGGTGGGCGGAGCCCCGGAGTTCGTCGAGCCCCTGGTTCCGATCTTCACCGATCTGGCGCCGGAGAACGGCTATGCCCACGTCGGGCCGATCGGCTCGGGCCACTTCGTGAAGATGGTCCACAACGGCATCGAATACGGCATGCTGCAGGCCTACGCCGAGGGGTTCGCGTTGATGGATTCCGCCACCGAACTCGAACTCGACCTCCACCAGATCGCGTCGGTGTGGCAGCAGGGTTCGGTCGTGCGTTCGTGGCTCCTCGACCTGGCGGTTCTCGCCCTCGCCGACAAGGAGGGTTTCGCCGGGATCAAGGGCTACGTCGAAGACTCAGGCGAGGGCCGGTGGACCGTGACCGAAGCCATCGACCGTGGCGTGTCGCTTCCGGTGATCACCGCTTCACTCTTCGCCCGGTTCTCTTCGCGCCAGCCGAACTCCTACTCGGCCCGCATCATCGCCGCTCTCCGCAATCAGTTCGGCGGCCACCAGTTCTTCACCGAAGCGGCCGCCGCCCAGCAGGCCAAGGAAGCCGAGGGTGAGTCGAAGGGGATGGTCACCACCGACGCCGAGGCCGACGAACATCACCGCTGATCCCAACCCTCTCCTCGGCGGGCTCGAGACCGAACGGCGAGCACCGCCCTGCGTGCTTGTCGTCTTCGGCGCCTCGGGAGACCTGACCGCTCGCAAATTGCTACCCGCTATCGAAGCGTTGGCGCGACGGCGCCTCCTCCCGACGACCTTCAGCCTCGTGGGCGTGGCCAGGACGGAGTGGACCGACGCCGACTTCCAGACCCACGCGCGCGAAGCCGTGCCCGGTGCCGGACCCGAGTGGGAGTCACTCGTCAACGGCTTCCGGTACGTGGCCGGCGACTACGCGCAGGGCGCGACCTTCGACCGCCTGCGGGACGTCCTCGACGAGATCGATACCGCGCGCGGAACGGGCGGCAATCGCGTCTTTTACCTGGCGACAGTTCCGAACGTGTTCGCTTCGGTGGCGGCCGCCCTCGGCGAGCACGGCCTCGCCCGCAGGGCCAATGAGGCGCCCGACTCCTTCATCCGACTCGTGATCGAGAAGCCCTTCGGACGCGATCTGCCGAGCGCCGTCGACCTCGACCGTCAGTTGCATGCGGTCTTCGACGAGAGCCAGATCTACCGGATCGACCACTACCTCGGGAAGGAGACGGTGCAAAATGTGTTGGCGCTGCGGTTCGCCAATGCCATCTTCGAGCCGATCTGGAACCGCCGCTATGTCGACCATGTGCAGATCACCGTGGCCGAGTCGGTGGGTGTCGGGCACCGCGGGGGCTTCTACGAATCGGCGGGTGCACTGCGCGACATCGTGCAGAACCACGTCATGCAGGTGCTGGCCCTGACGGCCATGGAGCCGCCGGCCACCGTCGACGCCAACGGCATCCGCGACGAGAAGGTCAAGCTGTTGCGGGCCGTGAACCCCATCACCGCCGACGAGGTCGCAGGAGCGGTCGTCCGGGGTCAGTACGACGGCGGCTGGGTCGAGGGCGAGGAGGTGCCTGGCTATCGCGAGGAGGAAGGCATCGCTGCTGCCACCCGCACCGAGACGTTCGTCGCCGCCAAGCTCGAGATCGACAACTGGAGATGGGCCGGCGTCCCGTTCTACCTCCGTACCGGCAAGCGCCTCCCGAAACGGGTGACCGAGGTGGCCCTGAGTTTTCGCCCCGTTCCCCATCTGCCGTTCTCCGCCGCTCTCGCCGAGGGGCTGAGCGCCAACGCCATGGTGCTGCGCATCCAGCCCGACGAGGGCATCACCCTTCGCTTCGGCGCCAAGGTCCCGGGACAAGCCTTCCGCGTGCGGACCGTGAACATGGACTTTTCCTACGGGGCCGCCTTTCTGGAGGAGTCGCCCGAGGCCTACGAACGCCTTCTCCTCGACGCCATGGCCGGCGATCCGACGCTGTTCATTCGAACCGACGAAGTCGATCAGGCGTGGCGGATCTGGGATCCGGTTCTGGAGGCTTGGGCCGACCCCGACGCGCCGCTGACGCGCTACGAGGCGGGATCATGGGGACCGGCCGAGGCCGACGCACTCCTGGCTGCGGACGGACGGGCGTGGCGGAACCCGTAACGACCCTCAGCTCGTGGTCGCAGGACGACGCCAAGGTCGGCGACATCCTGGCCGCCCTCGAATCGCTTCGGCGCCCTGAGGCCATGCCCGCCACGCGAACGAGCGTCCTCACCCTGGTGATCGTCGCCCTCGAACGGGAGTCGGCCGAGCGAGCGCTCGACGCCATCCACGAACTCGGCGGTCACCACCCGGCGCGGGTGTTGACGGTGCTCGTCGATCAGGATCGAGTGGAGGGACCGCCGCGTGTCGACGCTCGCGTCCGGCTGCTGGGCGGCGAAGCCGCCGGGAGCAAGCTGTGGTTCGAGGACATCGACCTCGACGTCCAAGGCCGCCTGACGCTGCACCTGCAGTCGCTCATCGACCCGATGAAACTGAGCGACCTGCCGCTGGTGGTGTGGTTCGTCGACCAGACCCCGCGGTCGGAGGACGCGCTCCTGCGAACGGCCGACGTGGTGATGGTCGATGCCCGCCAGCTGGGCGACGGTTGCTTCGATGCGCTCGTCGATCTGGTCGACCGGCGGCCGATCGTCGACCTGTCCTGGGTGCGATTGCAGCCGTGGCGGGAATTGCTGGCGGGCTTGTTCGAGGGCCCCGCCTTCCGGCCGTTCGTCCACGCTGTGCACCGCGTCGAGGTCTCAGGTCGCTATGGCCCCCGAAGCCTGCTCGCCGGCTGGATCGCCGACCGCCTTGCACTGTCCGCCAGCGCCCTGCATCTCGAGGCGGCCGAGCACGTGACGATCCGCCTTCGCTGTCGGAATGCCGACGGGGTCGAAGCGACCTTCGAGGTGGCCCGGCTCGACGGCGGGCGCATGGTGCACGCACGGGCCGACGTCGATGGTGGCCCGACCTCGGAGGCGACGTTGCAACTGCCCGAGGCCACTCCGGCGTGGGGACTGGCCGATGCCCTCGCCCACCTCGAGCGCGACCCGCTCTACGAGGGCGCCCTCCGCCGTACTGTGTCTTAGAGTGCGGCGGTGAACGGTGAGCTGATCGTCGTCGACGACGTGCCGGGCGAGTTCGCCGAGCGCGTCATCGAGTCGTTTCACATGCGCCGGGGCGATGACTTCGCCCTGGCCTTGTCGGGTGGCGCTACCGCTCGAGCCTGCTACGAGCGGCTGGCCGAAGTGGGGAGTGAGCCGATCGACTGGTGGCAGGTCGAGATCTACTGGGGTGACGAGCGCTGCGTCCCACCCGATCACGAGCAGTCGAACGAGCGGCTGGGAAGAGAGGCCCTGCTCGAGCGTGTCGGCGCTGCACGCGCCGTGCATCCGATGCGGTGCGACGAAGGACCGGAGAGTTACCAACTCCAGGTCGGCGAGCTCGGCCACTTCGACGTCGTGCATCTCGGCCTCGGCGCCGATGGGCACACGGCATCGCTCTTTCCCGACTCGCCGGCACTCGATGCCGACCCCGGCCTCCTCGTCTGCCTGAACGAAGATCCGACCGGCGCCAACCCCCTGCCGCGAATGACGCTCACCTTCTCCGGAATCGCGCGAGCCCGTCTCGCCCTCTTCACCGTCACGGGTGCCGACAAGCAGGCGGCCATGCAGGCCGTCCATGACGGCGAGGACGTGCCCGCAGCTCGCGTCGAGGCCGATCGGGTCATCTGGCTCGTCGACCGCGACGCCGCTCCTCGCGGCTGACCTCCTTCGTCCCCTTCGTCAATCGCCGGGGACGAAGGTGGCATCAGGACCGGGTGCGACCAGACGGCGCCCGGATGGTGACAGGAGCGAGCCGAGCACGCCGACGATGGTGATGACGCCACCGAGGAGGTGGAGCGCCGTCACCTTCTGGCCGAGGAACACGTAGGCGGAGGCACCCGCAAGGAACGGCAGGGCGAGCTGCATGACCGGCGGCACGTTGGCCGAGACGCGACGCAGAGGCCAGGTCGTCACGAAGTGCCCGAGGGCACCGGGCACGCACGCGATGAACGCGGCCCGCCCGAGGTCGGCCCGGCTGATCGAACCCACTGGTTGTCCCGTGACGATCACGAAGGCGGTGACGACGACGCCCGCAGCAACAACGACGCCGAAGAGGAAGGGAACGGTGTCGATGTGGTCTCGGGCCTGCTTCGACCACACGAAGTACACGGCGAAGAAAGCGACGTTCAGAATCGCCAAGCCCACGCCGACGGGATTGCCCTCAGGGCCGGAGGCGCCGGCGAGCACCACAACGGCGGCGCCAGCGATGGCGACCAACGACCAGAGCCGGAACCCGAGCCCCGGGCGCTCGCCGAACAGGAGAACGGCGAGAACACCGACGAAGACCGGCTGCAGCACCTGCATGAGGGTGACGTCGACAACCGACGTCGCCTTGATGGCGATCATGAAGAACAACTGGTGGATACCGAAGGCCACGCCGCATCGCGCCGCCCACGACCAACCTCGTCGATCAGGTCGGCGACCGAGCACCCGCACCTGGATGAGCGTGAGTACTCCCATGAACACGGCGCCGATCCAGAGCCGCCAGAACGACAGCACCGGACCGGTCGTCGAAGAACTGGCCACGATCACGGGCCCCGTGCTGAATAGGAGCACACCAAGGCCGATCAGCAACAAGGGCTGCGCACCGATCGCCGCAGCTGCTCGCTCACGCCGACGCACGTCCTGCACTGCCCCATCTTCGCCGACCACCACGACCTTGACGAGTCCGTTGCATCCTGCAACTCACCTGCTATCGTCCCGAGCCACATGCCGGACACCGACCCCGACGCGTGCTCGATCGCCCGCACCCTCGAGGTGATCGGCGATCGTTGGACGTTGCTGATCCTCCGTGACGCCTTTCGGGGTGTCCGTCACTTCGAGGACCTCCACCGCGACCTTGGCATCGCCCGCAACATCCTCACCGATCGGTTGCAGAAACTGGTCGAGCGTGGCGTGCTGAGCCGCACGCCGTACCAAGCTCGACCGGTGCGTTACGAGTACCGGTTGACGCCCAAGGGTCGCGACCTCTCCCCCGCCCTCGTCGCCATCATGCGGTGGGGCGACAAGTGGATGACCGAGGACGGCCGGCCGCCACTCGTCCTCGCCCACAAGACCTGCGGAGAACCCGTCGACCAGAGCTTCATCTGCTGGACGTGCGACGAGACGGTCACCCCGGCGGGGTTGCAGGGCCGCCCGGGACCCGGAGCCCAGAAGCCCCATCGCCAGACGGAGAGTGCACAGTGAGCCCGACCCACCCCGACCTGTTGCACGCACCCTTGGACGAGTTGCTCTCGGCGGCTGCCTCGCGTCGAAGCGCCACCACCGGAACCCGCATCACGTATTCGCCCAAGGTGTTCCTGCCCTTGACCCACCTCTGTCGCGACAAGTGCGGATACTGCACGTTCGCCCAACCCCCGGCTCGCGTGCAGGCGCCGTACCTCTCTCCGGAGGAGGTGCTCGACATCGCCCGTGCCGGAGCCGACGCTGGTTGCTCCGAAGCCCTGTTCACCTTGGGGGAACGTCCCGAGGAGCGGTACCCCATCGCCCGCGAGTGGCTGGCCGAGCGGGGATACGCCACCACCGTCGAGTATCTGGTGGCGATGTGCCGCCTCGTCGTCGAAGAGACCGGACTCCTCCCCCACGCCAATGCCGGCGCACTCGATGCCGAGGAGTTGGGTCGCCTACGGGAGGCGACGGCCAGCCAGGGGATGATGCTCGAGAGCCTCAACCCGTCGCTGCCAGCGCACCTGGGTTCGCCCGACAAGACGCCGGCCCGACGCCTGGCCACCCTCGAAGCCGCGGGCGCTCTCGCCATCCCGTTCACGACCGGGATCCTCTGCGGCATCGGGGAGTCACGACAGGATCGCATCGACGCCATCGTCGCCATCGCCGAGAGCCATCGTCGGCACGGTCACGTGCAGGAGGTCATCGTGCAGAACTTCCTGCCCAAGCCGGGCACGTCGATGCACCAGGCGCCGCCGTGTCCGGAAGACGACTATCTCTGGTCGGTCGCCGTCGCCCGCCTGCTGTTGCCGACCGACATTCACCTGCAGGCACCGCCCAACCTCAGCGACGACTTCGGCCGGTTGCTCGATGCCGGCATCGACGACTGGGGGGGCGTCTCTCCGGTCACGCCCGATCACGTGAATCCCGAGCGTCCGTGGCCGGCGATCAATCGCCTCCGTCTGGCCACCGAGGCCAGAGGGATGGCTCTCGCTCCGCGCCTCACGATCTATCCCGAGTTCGTGCACACACCCACCCGCTGGCTCGATCCGACCATGCGCTTCCCGGTCATGGATCACAGCGACGCCGAGGGCCTTGCCCGCGAGCCCGGCGAGCGCTGGTATTCGGGCGTGGAAGAAGAGCCACCCTCCCTCGTCGGCGCGGCGAGGGAGCCGGAAGCTGCCGGCGTCGGCGGCGCGGTGCGCGAAGTTCTCGAGGGCGTGTTGCTCGGGCAGAAGCCGGGCATCGACGAGTTGGTCACGCTGTTCTCGGCCCGTGGGCCTGAGGTGAACGCGGTCGCCGAGGTCGCCGACCAGATGCGGCGCGAGATCGCTGGCGACATCGTGACCTTCGTCCGCAATCGCAACATCAACTACACCAACGTCTGCACGTTCAAGTGCAAGTTCTGCGCCTTCTCCAAGGGTCCGCTCTCGCTGAACCTTCGGGGCACGCCGTATCTCCTCGAGGTCGACGAGATCACCCGACGGGTGGCCGAAGCCGAAGAACTCGGTGCTACCGAGGTCTGCCTGCAGGGTGGCATTCATCCGAGCTTCGACGGCGATTACTACATCGACGTCATCAAGGCCGTCCGCGAAGCGAGCTCGACCATCCACATCCACGGGTTCACCGCCCTGGAGGTGACCGAGGGTGCCAAACGTCTGGATGAGCCGCTCGACTCCTACCTACGTCGCCTCATGGACGCCGGCTTGAAGACCCTGCCGGGGACGGCGGCCGAGATTCTCGACGACGAGATACGCGCCATTCTCTGCCCTGACAAGGTGAACACCGAGGAGTGGCTCCACGCGCATCGCACCGCCCACTCCGTCGGCCTGCGTTCGAACATCACGATCATGTTCGGTTCGGTCGAACAGCCCGTGCACTGGGCCCGGCACCTGATCCGCACCCGCGATCTTCAGGAGGAGACGGGCGGCTTCACCGAGTTCGTGCCCCTTCCGTTCGTACACATGGCCTCGCCCATCTACCTGCAGCGCAAGAGTCGTCGCGGGCCGACCTTCCGCGAGAATCTGCTGATGCACGCCGTTGGCCGCATCGCCTACGGGCCCCTCGTTCCCAACGTCCAGGTGTCATGGGTGAAGATCGGCGCATCCGGCGCACGCCAGATCCTCCAGGCCGGCGCCAACGATCTGGGCGGCACGTTGATGGACGAGAACATCTCGCGGGCCGCCGGCGCCGCCCACGGTCAGTTGATGGACGAGGCCGGGTTCCACGAGATCGCCGACCCCCTCGGTCGACCCGTCGAGCAGCGCACCACGCTCTACGGCCGCGCCGCCCTCGTGGGGTGACGGCCACCGAGTCGACAGCCGGTACGCCCGCGCCCGGGTGGTACGGCGACCCCGCCGGCTCTGGCGGACTCCGGTACTGGGACGGACACGCATGGACGGGCCACGTCACGCCTCCCCGAGGCACCGCATTCGCGAGCGTTCCCCCTCCCTCGCTCGAACCGAGGGTGCCGCACCGGCGGGTGTGGCCGTGGTTCACACTCATCGGCCTCTTGTTCCTCGCCGGGATCGTCACCGCGGCGGTGATGCTCGTTCCTCGTGCGGTGTCAGCCGGTGCGAGGGTGACCGACATTGCCGCCCAGACCAACGCCAAGAGCGGCCTGAAAGCGGCCCGAACGATCCGCTCGATCGAGGGCTCCTACGTGTGGGCGACACCGCGCAGCTTGTCGAGCTATGAGCCGGACATCACCTTCACCAAGGACCTGAGCCCCGACTTCCAGACCGCCAGCATTTTCGCCGCCGAGAACGAGTTCACCATCGCCGTGCAGTCGCTCAGCGGTCGCTGTTATGTGATCGCCGATCGCGACGGGATCGAGCAGGTTGGAAGGATGCTTCCGGGCCGCCCTTGCCTGGCCGCAGCTGCCTCCGGTGGCTTCGTCCCCGACGGGTTCTAGTTGGACGACGTCCAGGGGCGCGGCGGCCTGTTCGCCGACGATGCCGTCATCCGTCGGGTGGATGGCGAACTCGTCCTCCTACTCGGCGGACCTCGCGCGTTGCTGATGCAGCTGGCCCACCCCCTGGTGGCCCGCGGAGTGGCGGAACACAGCGGGTTCCAGGCGGATCCGTTCGCCCGTCTGCAACGGACACTCGACGCCAGCTTCGCCATCGTCTTCGGCTCAGACGAACAGGCTCACGCAGCTGCCGACGGCGTCCGGGTCGCTCATCGGCGGGTGCGGGGCGATGGGTACGACGCCAACGATCCCGACCTGTTGCTGTGGGTGCATTCCACGTTGGTCGACACCGCCCTACGAATGCACAATCGCTTCCTCCGACCGCTTCCGCCTTCCGAAGCCGAAGAGTTCTACCGCCAGTCGATGTCGGTCGCCGAGGTGCTCGGCGTGCCAAGGGACCACCAGCCTTCTGACCTGGCTGCCTTCCGGGCGTACGTGCGACATGCCGTGGCGACGCTGGTGGTGTCCGACGATGCTCGGCGCCTGGCCGCAGCTGTGCTCCGTCCGCGCCTGCCGATCATCGCCGAGCCGGTGGTGATCCTGGTGCGCAACCTGACCGCTGGGCTGCTCCCGCCGCCGCTCCGCAAGGGCTACGGACTGGGGTGGGATCCGCTGCGCCAAGCGGCGCTGAACGCAGTGACCGTCGCATTCCGCCAGACGCTGCCCCTCGTCCCGGCCGCCATCCGTCGCGCCCGCTCGCTCAACTGACCTTCCAGGGCTCGTGCATTGC
>JBKJLN010000101.1:0-7499 GCA_046596935.1 Acidimicrobiales bacterium | reverse complement strand
GACGTCGCCGCCGCCGTGGGTGCGGCCGGGTACGAGGTCGCATCCATCGACGACCTGGCCGACATCGCGGCCGGCTCCCCCGCCGTCGCCGTGGTGCTCACCCGGCCGCTCCATCATGTGGGGCTCAACGAGCTCGGCCCTGCAGTGATCGTGGTCTGTACCGACGACGACGTCGACATCCGCACGGCCATGCAACGCGGCGCCCACGACGTGATCCGCACGCCGATCGTGCCCGCCGAGCTGGCGATGCGTCTCCGAGCGGCGGCGAGGGCGACCGGGCTGGCGGCCGACGTACGCGACCTGGCGAGGATCGACCCGCTCACCGGACTCGCCAACCGTCCGTTCCTCGACGATCACCTGGCGAAGGCCTGCAGCCTGGCCCGGCGGCTCCGTACGCCGCTCAGCGTGTTGATGGTCGACGTCGATCGGATGCGACGAATCAACGACGAGCACGGACGCGCCGCCGGCGACCTCGTCGTCGCCGAGGTGGCCCGGCGAGTGCGGCGGGGGCTGCGGGGCGAAGACGTTGCCGGGCGGTGGGGCGGCGAGGAGTTCGTCGTCCTCCTTCCCCACACGCCCCTCGACGGAGCGTGGCGTCTTGCCGACCGCATCCGGGCCTCGGTGTGCGACGAGCCGATTCCGATCGCTGCCACCGGAGCCGCCGACGTCGTGGTGACCGTCTCCATCGGCTGTGCCGAGGGATTCGGCGACGACCTCGACGAACAGCTCCGTCGCGCCCAGTCCGCCCTCGACGAAGCCAAGTCCGCCGGCCGCAACAAAGTCGTCGCGCGTTGATGGTCTTGCTCTGCGGCGCCGCCCTCCGGGCCGAGGCCTTGCCGCTCTCCGCCGGAAGAAATTGCGACGAGGTTGCCTCATCGTCGAACCTCGTTCTGAGCAGCGATAAAGCAACCTCGTCGCAATTTCCTTCGGCGGACGGGTGCTCGTCGCTGGCGCTTCCCTCGCACCGAACTCCCGTGCACGCCGGCTAGTTACAAATACGTTCCTGGGCGGTCGGGAACTTCGGTGCTGCCCGCGGGGAGGCTGCGCTGGCGGAGCTCGTCGAGTTGTTGGCGGGCTTCCATCTGTTGGGCGGACAGGGTGGCCTGGATGCCGTGGAAGAGGCCTTCGAGCCACCCGACGAGTTGGGCCTGGGCGACCCGCAACTCGGCTTCGCTGGGAATGCCCTCACCGCCGACCAGGGGTCCGACCAGACGGGCGAGTTCGTCGCGGAGATCGGGCGACACGCTGGCGCTGAGTTCCTCGATGGACGTGCCGTAGATCTCGGCCAGCCGGGCCCGCCCGGGCTCGTCGAGCGGTGCTCGACGAACCTCCTCGAGCAGCTGCTTGATCATCGAGCCGATGCGCATGACCTTCGCCGGGTGTTGGACCGACTCCGTCGGCTCTGGCACGGCGACGGCCACCTCATCGTCCATGGGTTCGGCAGTGACGACGCTCGGCTGATCTGACATCACGCGGATCCTACGGCCAGGAGAGGAACGAACAGTTCGTCGGCGGTGAGCGATCCGTGGCGACAACGGAGGTGGTTCGTTCCCGTGTCGGCGGGGTCGACGAAGGCGATGGCGTCGCGTGCAATGAGGGCCACGTCGCCAAGCCGGTGCTCGGCCTCAGGCGAAAGGAACCCGCCGAACCATCCGTCGTCGATCAGCTGTCGGCGGGTCAGCACGGCGGCAATGTCGGTCTCCCCGTACAGCGCCGTCGCCCGGGCCAACACGGCGTGTTCGCGCCCGTTCCTGGCGTGCAGCCAGAGGAAGCGACCCTCGCCCGACAGCAACGCGACGTCGGCCATCAGTTCGGAGTCGAGACGGATGAGGTTCTCGCCCACCTCCACCTGGCCGTGGTCGGCGGTCACCACGAGACAGGCGCCTGGTGGAAGCGTGGCGGCGACGTCGGCGACGATGCGATCGGCGGCCGCGAGTTCGGCGTCGTAGTGCTCGTCGAACCCATGGGCGTGGGCCACCCGATCGACCCCGTCGTAATAGGCGTACACGAAGGGCTCGCCTTGGCCGAGCAATCTGGCGACCTCGACGGCGATCCCTGAGGGAGTTTCCCAGCCGTGCAGGTCATCGATGCCGAGGGCCGTGGTGAATCCGGTGTTGCGGAACTCCGCTTTCGTCACCACCGGCGTCGGCCGTCCTTGAAACGCCGGCTGGGGCTGAAGTTCCGACGGAGGAATCGACTCACGGGCGTCCCCGTTCGCCGTCCGCCATCGCAACACGTTGAGGACGAGGTCGTCGGGCATGCGCATGCGATACCCGACGACGCCGTGAACCGCCGGCGCCATTCCGAGGACGATCGAGCACAAGGCCGTCGCCGTCGTCGTTGGCGCCACCGAGGTGATCGGACCGCCGGTCATGGCCGCCATGGTGGGGGCCACGTGGGGACGCGCACACAGCTGATGCCAACCGACGCCGTCGAGCACGAGGAGCACGATCTGGCGCGCCTCCCGAACCGGAGCCGGTAGCCATGCGGCGAGGCGACCGTCGCACAGCAGTGCCGGGACCAGATCAGCGAGAGAAGCGCCGCCGTAGGCGGGAAGGTGCAGCTCCGACCCGGTCGGCGTCACGCGTGCGGGTCGCTGGCGACACTGGCCCGGAGGGCCGTCACCAACTGGCTGACGTCGCCGCTCTTGAGCAGCAGGGCGACACCCAGACGGTCCATCTCGTCACGGACGAAGTCGCCGGCCGTGGCGGTGTAGGCCACGACCCCGATCGCTGGCAACTCCCGCTTGAGCTTGTCGATGGCCTCGATCCCCATCATCCGGGGCATCAGCAAATCCATCACGACCGCATCGGGCAGAAGTTCACGGCAGCGTTCGAGGGCTTGAATGCCGTCACCGGCCTCGCCCACGACCTCGATGTCATCGACCCCTTGGAGTTGCAGGCGCAACAGCAGCCGGACATCGGGCTCGTCATCGGCCACGACGATCCGCAGGGCGCTCATCCGGCCGCCAGCTCGATGTGTGTCGTGATGCCACCGTCCGCCGGGCACTCCAGGTTCATCGAACCGCCGGCCTGTTCGGCCAGCACCTGGGCCACGGTGAGCCCGAGGCCGAGGCCGCTCGAGCGCATGACGGCCTTCTCGCCCCGATAGAACGGTTCGAAGAACATCGGGGCGTCGGCCGGGGTCGGACCGCCGGTGGTCACCTCGATCTTGACCCGCTCGCCGACGGCGCCGACCCGCACCGAGTGCGGGGCCTCACCGTATTTGGCGGCGTTGTCGAGCACGTGGACGAGGATCTTGAAGAGATTGCCCTCCGGCGCCGACGCCGTCACGGCCTCGTCACCCTCGACGTCCAGAGGAAGGCCGGTGCCGACCTCCTCCCAGACCTGGCGCACCGTGGCGACGACGGGATGGGCGGCCATCGCCGAGGTCGGGAGGGCAGTGGTGTAGCCGGAGGCGATCAAGAGGTCGTCGACGAGGTGCTCTGCTTGGGCGGCGAGGCGCCGGAGCGCGGGCGTGAGCTGCTCGCGTATCTCTGCTTCCGATGCATTGGGCAGCGCTTCGGCCAACCCTCGGAAGGTCGTGATCGGTGTGCGCAATGCGTGGGGAATGACGTTGAGCACCCGCTTGCGCAACGCCTCGACCTGCGCCAAGCGACGGTCGAGCTCCTCCGCCTGATCACCCGTTGGCACGGGCGGGAACGTTACTCGGGCGTACCATTGCCGTCGTGAAGGTGTCGACCCGGGGGGACTACGCCAGCCGGGCGCTGCTCTCGCTGGCCCTCCACATCAAGGATGGCGTACCGGCGCCGACGTCGGTGCGCGACATCGCCGAGCGCACCGGTCTCCCGCAGCCGTACCTCGAGCAGATCCTCCTCGCCCTCAAGGGGGCGGGGCTCGTACGGTCGAAACGCGGCGTAGGCGGCGGGTACGTGCTCGCCCGAGATCCGGCCGAGATCACGCTCGGCCAGATCGTCAGCGCCGTCGATGGGCCCATCGTCGCCGGCGACTTCGGGGAGCCCCATCAGAACGGGGCCTGTGATCACGAGGGTCAGTGCATCCTCCTGGCCGTCTGGGCCGACCTCAGTGGCCACATGCGGGCGCACCTCGACTCCTTCACCCTTGGCCAGATGGTCGACTCGGCCCGCGACACCCGTACGCCGATCGCTCCCCTGCACGACGTCACATCGCAGGACGAACCGGCGGCTGGCCGGAACGGCTGACCTCTTCGGGACGAAGCCCGACGGCCAGTCCGCTTCCTGGGGCGGCCTCGCCCGGAGCCAGGTCGACGAGACGAATCTCCGGGGCTGCGGCCAAGCGCCTGAGGGTGGTTCCGGGGCCGAGAACGACGGCGCCGTAGACGACATCCGTACGCAACCCGTCGGCCGCCAACAGTGCGGCCAGTCGGGCGATGTCAGCCTCGTACTGGCGCCGAAAGTCCCCATCCTCGACCGTCGGCAGCAGTTGCTCGAGCGCCTTCTTCTCGGCCGTGGCCTCGTCTCGTTGTTGGCGGCGCAACGTCTCGGTGTCGACGTCCGCTGCGACCAGCAATGGCCGCCCGGCGGGAAATGCCACCAGCAGCGACACCACCTCGGTTCCGGCGAGGGCCTCGATGGCTTCGGAGGCGCTGCGGTAGTTCCGGAACGACACGATGGCGGCGCGCCGCCCACGACCATCCGCCACTCCGCCGGACCGAGCGCGGATGTAGTCAGCGACGATGGTGCCGGGGGCGGGCCCGACCCGTCCCCCGATCGTCGTCGCTGCGAGAACATCGCCCGAGGGGGCGTTGGCTCCCGCGGCGATGACCGCCTCGTCGCGATCAACGAGACGACCGGCGGCCGAAGCGATGCCCCCGGCCAGGGTCAACGCCACCACGGCTGCCAGCACCCGGAGGATGACGCCGGCCAACTGCTCGTCGCTCGGCCCCGTTTCGGCGGCGTCAGGCGAGGCCACGGCGAATGCGCTGCAGGTCCTCCGGGAGTTCGGAGGTGAACGACAGCTCCGAGCCGGTGGCCGGGTGCTCGAACGCCAGGCGCTCGGCGTGCAGGAAGGGGCGGTCGAGGGCGATCGCCGGGCGGTCGCCCCCGTAACGCGCATCGCCGACCACCGGGTGGCCGATGGCCGTGAGGTGCACCCGGATCTGATGGGTGCGTCCGGTCTCGAGCTTGCACGAGAGCTCCGTGGTCGGCACCGGCTCGCGATAGCGGGCGACCACCTCGTAGCGGGTCCGCGCCTCGCGTCCGCCATTGGCGACGGTCATCCGGGTGGGGTCGCCCTCCGACCGTCCGATCGGTGCGTCGACCTCGCCGGCGTTGGCCTCGACCGTGTGCAACACGAGACATCGGTAGTGGCGCTGCACCGTCCGGGCCGCCAGCTGAGCGACGAGCGCGTGATAGGCGCGCGGCGTGCGGGCCACGACCAACAATCCCGATGTCCCCGCGTCGAGTCGATGGACGATGCCCGGTCGATCGCTCTCTCCCGCGCCGGCGACCGGCAGCGCCGCCAACTCCGGGAAACGAGCGAGGAGCCCCTGGACCATCGTGCCCATGACGTGACCGGCGCCGGGGTGAACGACGAGCCCCGCCGGCTTGTCGACCACGATGACCTCGTCATCCGCGTGGACGATCGGAATGTCGACACTCGGGTCGGGCGCCAGCAACTCGACCGGGGGACGCTCGGCGACATCGGCCTCGACGACCTCACCCTCCTTGACCCGGCGGCTGCGGGTCGAGATGACGACGCCGTCGATGCGAACCGCCCCCGCTTCGACGAGTTCGGCCACCTCGGCTCTCGGCAGGTCGGTCAGCATGGCCACGACCCGGTCGATCCGTTCGCCGGCGAGGTTCGAGGGCACTACATCCCTCACGATGGACCGGCCGATCGGATCGGGTCGACGGGGTCATCCGCCGGCTCCCGGAACGAGGCCACCAGCAAGACGACCGAGCCGACCGAGAGGGCGGCATCGGCCAGATTGAAGACCGGCCACCACCGAAAGTCGATGAAGTCGACGACGGCCCCTCCGTGGTCGCGGAACAACCGGTCGGCCAGGTTCCCGGCGGCGCCTCCGATGATCAGCGCCGTCGCTACCGCCATGACCCGGCGGGTCATGCGGGAGGCCCACCAGCACAGGCCGACGACCAGAGGAACGGCAACCACCGTGATGATGGTCGTGAGGCCCGTGCCCTGGCTGAACGCCATGCCCGAGTTGAACCCCAGGTTGAACTGGAGCGTCCAGACCACGTGCACCACCCGATCCCTCAGGTGCGCAACGGCCCACGATTTCGAAAGCTGATCGGCGAGAACGACCACAGCGACGATTCCTGCGATCAGCCCGGTGTGACCTCGACGCATGCTCGTCGACGCCGGCGCCACGCTCGCCGCCGGCGCGTCCGGAGACGTCACCGCCGTGAAGACAATCCCCCGCTCTTGCAGGCCACGCACTGGGCTGCGTACGGAAGTGCCTTCAAGCGGGCCTTGGGGATCTGCTGGTTGCAGCGCTCGCAGATGCCGTACGTGCCGACGGTGATCTTCACCAGCGCTCGATCGATCTCCTCGATCGCCGCGCGCGCTTGTCCGGCCAACTGCAGGTCGCGCTCGCGCTCCATCCCGATCGAGTCGCCCTCACCCGATTCCTCGTCGAACTGGACGTCACCCGGTTCCATCTCGGCCGCCAACTGATCGGCCTCGGCCTTGAGCGAGATCGCCTGGGCCTCGTAGGTGTCGCGTTCGGAGAGGAGCAGCACCCGCTGCTCTTCGAAGAATTTGGCGTCGGCGACACTGATCGGGCCACCGGGAGCCTTCTTGGCGATGGGCGTCGGAGCGCCGGGGCGCTTGGGCGGCAGGGGCGGCGGGTTGGGCGACGAGCGGATGACCGGCGGCGGTGCCGGCTCTTTGGACGAACCCTTCTTTGCCGAGGCCTTCTTGGCCGGCGCCGGTGCAGGTGCGGGCGCAGCTGTCGTTGCGGCGGCCTCGCTGGGCGGCGCCTTCGCCGCCTTGGCCGAGGCCTTCTCCGGTGTCGCCTTGACCGTCGGAGCCGCCTTGGTCGTCGTCGGCGCCTTGGCCGTCGCCGGCGCCTTCGCCGTGCTCGTCGCTTTCTTCGCCGACTCCTTGGCCGGCGCCGCCTTGGACGAAGCCGGGGTCGTCGCCTTCTTCACCGGCGCCTTGACCGGGGTCGCCTTGGACGACGCCGAGGCCGTCGCCTTCTTCGCCGGCGCCTTGGCCGGGGCCTTGGCCGCAACCGGCGCTTTCTTGGCTACTGGCGCCTTCTTGGCCGCCGTTGCGGGCGCCGCTTTGGCCGGAGCCTTCTTTGCGGTGACGGCCGACGACTTGGTCGGCGCCTTCGACGCCGGCGACTTCGCCGCCGCCTTCGACGGCACCGCCTTCTTGATCGCGGCTGCGACCTTGCTCACCGTCGACTTCAGGGGGGCAGCAGCTTTCGAGGCTTTGGGCATCAGCGGGTCCCCCGGGGTTCGCAAAAGTCGGTGGAAGTTAGCATCGGCCCCGGCCCGAGCGTGGATCAGCGTGAGCCGGGGAACTTCG
>JBKJLN010000497.1:0-3032 GCA_046596935.1 Acidimicrobiales bacterium | reverse complement strand
GCCGTCGTGCCGGTGGTCGAGGAGGGATCGGCCGTCCTCTTGGTGCGTCAGTTCCGGGCGCCCGTCGATGCCGAGTTGCTGGAGATCCCCGCCGGCCTTCGTGACGTTACCGGCGAGCCACCGATCGAGACCGCCCGTCGCGAGCTCATCGAGGAGGTGGGCATGCGGGCCGGCCGCATCGAGGCGGTCTGCGCCTTCGCCAACTCACCCGGCTTCTGCGATGAGATCGTGCACGTGTTCGCCGCTTTCGACCTCGAACCGTGCGGGCTGGATCGCCAGGGAATCGAGGAGGCCCACATGACCGTCGAGCGGGTGGGCTTCGACGACGTCCCCGGCCTCATCGCCTCGGGCGCCATCGTCGACGCCAAGACCATCATCGGCCTCACCCTCGTGCACGAGTCGCTCCGATGATCGTCGGGGTGCCGGCCGAGACCAAGACGGGCGAGCACCGGGTGGCGATGACGCCCGATGGCGTTCGTGAGCTGCACGCCGCTGGCCATCGTGTGCTGATCGAGGCTGGGGCCGGCGAGGGATCGTCGATTCCCGATGCCGAGTTCGAGGCGGCGGGAGCGGAGATCGTCGACGTCGACGATGCCTGGACGGCCGACCTGGTGGTGAAGGTGAAAGAGCCGCAGAGAACCGAGCTCGCACGCCTCCGAAGCGAGTCCGTGCTCTTCACCTACCTGCACCTTGCGGCCTATCCCGAGGTCGGTCGCGCGCTCCTCGCCGCCGGATCCACTGCTCTGGCGTACGAGACCGTGCAGCTCGCCGATGGAGCCCTGCCCCTGCTTGCGCCCATGAGCGAAGTTGCGGGGCGGATGGCGACGCAGATCGGCGCGCACTACCTCGAACGGGAGAACGGGGGCCGGGGCGTGCTGCTCGGCGGTGCTCCGGGCGTGCGCCCGGCCAGAGTTGTCGTGCTCGGGGCGGGCAACGTGGGATGGAACTCGGCGTGGATCGCCCAGGGCATGGAGGCCGAGGTGATCCTCCTCGACCGCAACCTCGACCGGCTCCGCTTCGTCGATCAGATCCACAAGGGACGGATCATGACCTTGGCGTCGAACCGCGGGGCGGTCGAGCGGTCGGTCGCGGAAGCCGATCTGGTCATCGGGGCCGTCCTCGTGGCCGGCGGCCGGGCGCCGGTTGTCGTCACCGAGGACATGGTGCGGGGGATGAAGAAGGGCGCCGTCATCGTCGATGTCGCCGTCGATCAAGGCGGGTGCATCGAAACAACCCGGGAGACGACCCACGACGATCCCGTCTACACGGTCCACGACGTCATCCATTACGCCGTCGGCAACATTCCGGGGGCCGTCCCTCACACGTCGACCTATGCGCTCACCAACGCCACCCTGCCGTACGTGCTCGAAGTGGCCGAGCGGGGCGTTCGGGGCGCCGTCGAGCACGATGCCGCCCTCCTCGGGGGGCTCACGACGGTCGGGGGACGCCTGACCAATGCCGCCGTCGCGGAGGCCATGGGCGTCCCCGCAGCTGATCCGGCGGCGTGCCTCGCCGACCTCTGAAGCGCCCGTCTTGCCGGTTCTGAATCGGACTCCTCGCCCAGCCAAGTACCATCGTCAGCCATGCCCAGCGACCCCATCATGCCGAGCGAAACCAAGCCGGCCGAGATCCGGGCTGAGCTCGAGGCTGAGCGCCAGGCTCTTCGCAGCCAACTCTCCGAGCTCGGTTTCGGCGATGACGGCGCCGGCCAGGAGTACGACGGCAACTTCGCCGACTCGAGCCAGGTCACGGCCGAGCGGGGCGAGGCCGAGGCCTTGGCCCACACGCTGCAGGAGACCCTGACCGAGGTCGAGCACGCCCTCGAGAAGCTCGGAGGCGAGGGCTACGGCATCTGTGAGGGTTGCGACAAACCGATCGCGCCGGCCCGCCTCGAGGCGATGCCGGCAGCGAGGTTCTGCATTGACTGCGCCTCCAACCGCTAGCTGAAACCCGAGTGGCCCCGGTCCGGGGCAGAATCGCGCTGATGGAACCCACGAAGGTGTCGGCGCCGGCCCCCGGCAACACGCCCCGCCAGTGGGCCGTGCTCGGCATCCTCGTCGCCGTCTTCGGCTACTTCCTGATCCGCAACGGCAGTCTGCAGCGCTATCAGCTGATCTACTTCGCCGTGCTCGTTCCGTCGATCATCCTCCACGAGGTCTCCCACGGTGCCGTGGCCCTCATCTTCGGGGACACCACGGCCAAGCGAGCCGGTCGTCTGACCCTCAACCCGCTCAAGCACATCGACCCGTTCTGGACGATCCTGGTGCCGGCGATGATGGTGATCACCACTGGGCAGGCCTTCGGGATGGCCAAGCCGGTGCCGGTGAACCCGAACGCCATGCGCGACCCCCGCAACCACAGTCTCTTGACGTCATTGGCGGGACCGGCGACCAACCTGGTCCTAGCGGCGGTGGCGCTGGTGGTATTCAAGGTCACCCAACCGCAGGGCACGGTCGCCGACGTCCTCGCCCTCTTCGGTGCGGCCAACGTGGTGCTGGCGGTGTTCAACATGCTGCCGATCCCGCCGCTCGACGGATCTGCGCTCGTCGAGCGACTCCTCCCGCGACGCCTCCTCGTCCCGTACCTTCGCCTGCGCCAATACTCGTTCTTCCTGTTCATCGGCCTGTTCTTCCTGGCTCGCGACCTCCTCGGCAACATCCTCGGCCCTGCGGTCGAACTGTGGTTCCGGCTCCTTCGCACCTGATCCATCTGGCTCGCCGGTTCTTCGGGGCCCTCGACCCACGGGGCCCAACGAGTGAGTCGGAGGCGTGGGCGGTGGCGCACCTGCTCGCAGGCGAGCAGGGGTTGTGGCATCGCATGAGCGGTCCCGATCGCCGCCACGCCGTCGGGGTCGCCGGCGCCGTGGCCTCCGTCTTGGGCGCCGACGCCACCCGGCCCGTACTGGCCGCCGCCCTCTTGCACGACGTCGGCAAGATCGATGCCGGACTCGGCACCCTTGCCCGGGTGCCGGCGACGTTGCTGGGAATGGCCTGGCGAGCAAAGTTCGCGGCGGGGGACGGGCGGGTGGCCCG
>JBKJLN010000361.1:0-5066 GCA_046596935.1 Acidimicrobiales bacterium | reverse complement strand
CCGTCAGGACCATGGGATCGTCGCCTGGCTTGGTGATGGTGCCGGCGTTGGGGCCGGAGTTGCCGGCGGCCACGACCACGACGATGCCCTCACGCCACAAGCGCTCGACGGCGTAGTTCAAAGGATCGACGTCGGGCGACTGGGTGGAGGCCGTGCCCCACGAGAGGTTGAGCACCCGGATGTTGAACTGGCTCTTGTAGGCCGAGACCCAGTGCATCGCCTGGAGCATCGTCGAGACGTCGACGACGCCGTTCCGACCGGCCACCTTCACCGCCACCACGTGGGCCTTGGGAGCGACGCCGGTGTAGGCGCCGCCGGGCTGCCCGGCGCTGTCATCACCGCTGCCGGCGACGATCCCGGCCATGACGGTTCCGTGTCCGTAGGAGTCGACGGTGGTGCCTTCACCGGAGAGGTCGGGGCCGTACACGATCCGGCCCTGCAGGTCGTTCATCGAAGCGATACCGGTGTCGAGCACGGCCACGCCGACGCCCTGCCCGAGGTTGCCGGCCGCCCAGGCGGTGGTCGCCCCGGACGTCTTGGCGAAGCTCGAGGCCGTCGAGGCCTCGTCGTAGGCGATCTGAGAGAAGCGACCGAGCCGGTTCAGGGTCACCGACACCACGTCGTCGTCGGCGGCGAGCCGAGCCACGGCCCTGCCGGGGAGCGACGCACCGACTCCGTGCACGAGCGGCAGATCGGCCGTGACCTGACCGCCGAGGCGGGAGATGGCCTCGCGCAGCGCCGCCGCCGAGCTTTGCTCGATGCCTCGCACGATCACCGAGACCGAAGCTGCCCGCTGATCGATGCCGGGGTCGACGATGCCTCGGCTGGCGGACGCGGGAGCATGGACCCGCGTCCACGCCCCGCCCCTGGCGGTCGCAGGGCCGGCGAACGTTGTTCCCAGGAGGACCACTGCGAGCAATGCCGCTCTCACTGAACGCGTTGTCGTTGACATCACGGAGAGTGAAGGGCTGAACTGGGTCCGTAGCACCTGACAAGAAAAACCCGAAAGTGGCCGGACACACAATCCTCCGGACGGGCTATTTCTGTCATCGCCGAGGCGGCTCGAGCTGGCCCGAGCGAACTACCTGTCGATGGTCACGCCCGGGCGACCACGAACTCGGTGAATCGGCTGGCCCCGGAGGGGGCGAGACGAGCCCGGATGCGCGTGCCCCCGTCCTCGTGGCTCTCGAGCAGCACTTCGCCCTCTCGGTGGAGGGCGGCGACCACATCGCCACGGTCAAAGGGCACGAGCAGCTCGATCATGTCGTCGAGGGCTCGCAGCCGGTCGCTCAACGTCTCGAGGAGGGAATCGAGACCTTCCCCCGTCTTGGCCGAGAACGCCACCGCCCCCGGAGTCGAGTCCAACAGCGCCTTGGCCTGCTCCGGGGCGAGGTCGGCCTTGTTGATGGCCACCAACTCGGGCCGATCGTCGGCATCGATCTCCCGCAACACCTCGTGGACCGCTTGGATCTGCTCCTCGGCGTTCGGCGCCGACCCGTCGACGATGTGGAGGAGGAGGTCGGCCTCGGCGACCTCCTCGAGGGTCGAGCGGAACGCCTCGACGAGTTGATGAGGCAGCTTGCGGATGAAGCCCACCGTGTCGGACAACAGAACGGTCTCGCCCCCGGGAAGCTGCATCCGCCGGGTGCGGGGGTCGAGGGTGGCGAAGAGCCGGTTCTCGGTGAGGACACCGGCGTCGGTCAGCGCATTGAGCAGCGTCGATTTCCCGGCGTTGGTGTACCCGACGATCGACACCGTGTGAAAGGGCGACGTGGCCCGCTGCTTGCGCTGGACCTGGCGGTGTTTGCGCAGCTCCTTCAACTCGGACTCGAGCTTCTGCATCCGCTTCACGATCCGCCGACGGTCGACCTCGAGCTGTGTCTCGCCCGGACCACGGGTGGCGATGCGGGCCCCGCCTCCGCCGCCCTGCTGGGACAACGTGCCGCCCCGTCCCCGCAGCCGGGGAAGGCGGTACTGGTGCAAGGCCAGCTCGACCTGGGCCTTGCCCTCCTGCGTGCGGGCGTTCTGAGCGAAGATGTCGAGGATCACTGCGGTGCGGTCGATGGCCGTGCGACCCAGGATCTTCTCGAGGTTGCGTTGCTGAGCCGGCGTGAGCTCGTCGTCGAAGACGACGGTGTCGGAGTCGACGGCCAGGCTCAGCTCGTGCAGCTCTTCCGCCTTGCCCTTGCCGATATAGGTAGCGGCATCTGGAGCGCTCTTGCGCTGCACCACCCGGCCGACCACGTCGGCGCCTGCGGTGTCGATCAGCTGCGCGAGCTCGTCGAGGTGGGCTTCGACGTCATCCGGCGCTCGACCCGGGAGGATCACCCCGACGAGGATGATCTTTTCCCGGAAACTGCGCTCGATCAGCGCCACTGATCAACCACCTCGATTCGCCCGACGTAGGTGGCGGGGCCGGTGAGCAGCGCTTGGTCTCCCTGCAACTCGACTCCCAGATCCCCGCCGGGATTGCGGACGGTGACTCGATCGCCCGTCAGCCCCCACGCCCTGGTGGCTGCCGCGATGGCACACGACCCCGTTCCGCAGGCCTGGGTAATTCCGGCCCCACGCTCGTGCACCCGCATGGTGACCGTGGCCGAGTTGTCGACGCGCACGACCTCGACGTTGCGGTCGGGGTACTCGGCCCCAAGTTCCTCCAACTGCTCGGTCGCGGGATCCGCTACCAAGAGCACGAGGTGGGGATTGCCCGTGTCGACCTCAGCTCGTCGGTCCTCGAGATCGGTCACGATCGCCGCTCCCATGGCGACGGTGAAGCTGCGGGTCGATCCCTGCTGGTCGAACTGGGGAACGACCCACCTCGCCCCTGCGTCAGTGTGGATCTCGAATTCCGTGCCCCCGTGCACGCCGAAGTCGACGATCGCCTGGGCCAGGCATCGGATGCCATTGCCGCTCATCTCCGCCCGACCGCCATCGGCGTTGTGGAGGTGCATGCGCATCTCGGGGCCCAGGCGAATCAGGCCGTCGGCGCCGATGCCCGTCCGTCGCTCGCACAATGCCACGGCCATACCCGCCAGGTCGGCGTCGGCGTAGGCGTCGTCGGTGTCGAGCAGGACGAGGAAATCGTTCCCGAGCCCGTGGTGCTTGGTGAGGATCATGGCGGAGGGCTCGGTCGTCGGCATCGGTCGTCCCAGTCTCCCAGCACCTGCTCGCCAACAGCGAGCGGATTGCCAGGATCGTCGAGGTCGACGTCGATCCAATGGATGCGGGGGTCGCGCCGGAACCACGCTTCTTGGCGGCGGGCGAACTGACGGGTCCGGCGGACGGCTTCGTCGACGCACGCCTGCAGGGGCGCGCCGTCGACGACATGGGCGAGCAACTCCCGGTACCCGAGCGCTTGCCCTGCGGTTCTCGACAACGGCTCGGGGGCGGCCGCCAGAGAACGCACCTCGTCGAGGAGGCCAGCGTCGAGCATTCGGTCGAACCGCTCGGCGATGCGGACGCCGAGTCTCGCCCGCGGGGCGCGGAGGCCGACGAGGCGGAACGGAACGTCGGGGTAGGCCTCCAGTCCCGGCCCGAAGCTCGAGAACGGTCGGCCGCTGCCGACACAGACCTCGAGGGCCCGCAGGATGCGCCGGCGGTTGGTGGCCTCCATCCGCCCGGCGGCGTCAGGGTCGAGGACGCTCAGCCGTCGGTACAACTCGCCGGTGTCGGGTTCGGCGTCGAGGTCGTCCCAGACGTCGGGCCACCGTCCCGGGAAGGTGAGACCGTCGACCACGGCCCGCACGTACAGACCCGTTCCCCCGACGAGGATCGCCCGATGACCGCGTGCGGCGATGTCATCGAGGACGGCGACGACCGCGGCCTGGTGAGCCACGGCGCTGAACTCCTCGTGCGGTTCCACGAGATCGATGAGGTGATGGACGACCTCGGCTCGCTCGGCTGGCGACGGTTTGGCCGTGCCGATGTCCATGCCCCGATAGACCTGCATGCTGTCGACACTGACCAACTCCACGTCGGCCAACTCCACGTCGGCGCGCCGGGCCCGGGTGATCGCCATCGCCACCGCCGACTTTCCGATCGCCGTCGGTCCGACGAGAACGAGCGGGATCACGTCGTACCGCCGATCCTCGAGCCGAGGCGTGCCTCGACGCTCGCTCCGACCCTCAGAGGGACGCGACCGGGATACGGGTCTTGTGGCGGGGCCGGGCGGTGACTCGCACCAGATCGCCCCGGAGGTGATGCGGTGCGGCCCCGGTCACCGTGACATCGGCGAATGCACCGACCGGGATCGTCGGCCCCTCGGACGGAGCGGCGAAGTGCACGAGCTTGTTCTGACGGGTCCGGCCGGTGAGGACACCATCGCCCTTGCGGCTCGGGCCCTCGACCAACACGTCTTCGATCCGACCGATCCTCGCCTCGTGTCGCCGGAGCGCGGAGCGTTCGACGACGTGCTTGAGGCGGGCGAACCGCTCGGCCACCACCTCCGACGGGAGAAATCGGTCGGCGAACGACGCCGCCTCCGTGCCCGGTCGAGGTGAGAACTGGAAGAGATAGGCGCTGTCGTACTCGGCCTGGGCCGCGACCTCGAGGGTGCGGTCGAAATCGTCGTCGGTCTCGCCGGGGAACCCCACGATGATGTCGGTCGTCACCGCCAGGTCGGCGACGGCTGCGCGCGCCGCCTCCAGCTTCGACAGGTAGCGCTCGGCCGTGTACCCGCGGTGCATCGCCGCCAGGATCCGGTCACTTCCGGACTGGAGCGGATAGTGCAGGTGCTCGCACACCTCGGCGATCTCGGCCATTGCCGCAATCGTCTCGGGCCGGAGATCCTTCGGATGGGGGCTCGTGTAGCGGACGCGGGCGATGCCTTCGACCCCAGCGACGGCCGTGAGCAATTGGGCGAACAGGGGGCGACGCCGAGTCAGGTCACGCCCGTAGCTGTTGACGTTCTGACCGAGCAGGGTCACCTCCACCGTTCCCGTGGCCGCCACCCCGCGCACCTCCGAGACGATGTCGTCGAAGGGTCGACTGATCTCCTTGCCCCGCACGGACGGCACGATGCAGAACGCGCAGGCGTTGTCGCAGCCGATCTGGATCGTCACCCAGGC
>JBKJLN010000290.1:0-5953 GCA_046596935.1 Acidimicrobiales bacterium | reverse complement strand
GCCGGCGACGGGTCCGACGATTCGAGCGAGCCCTCCGGCCGATTGCTGGGCTCCGAGGGCCGCACCACGACGATCGTCGCCAACCCGCCCGGCGACGGTGGCCGCAAGGGTCGGCGTCACGAGGCCTTGGCCGGCGGTGAGGAACACGAGGGCCGGGGCCAGCGCCAGCCACGAGTGGACGAATGGAAGGATGGCGAGCCCGCACCCGTTGAGGACGAGCCCGAGACGCAGGGTGCCGTGCTCGCCGAGGCGACGGACGGTCGGCGCTACGGCGCCTCCGTTGACGATGGCGATCAGCACGCCGATCACGGTGAAGACGGCTCCCGTTCCCGCGAGGCGCAGGCCGAGCCGCCGCTCCCCGAACAGGGCGAACGTCGTCTCGAAGGCGCTGAACGCAACCAGGCTCACGAAGGCCACGAGGAGGTAGCTCGCCAGCTCCCGCCGGATCGTCCGGCCGCTCGGTGGTAGCGACGTCGGAGACTCGGTCGAGACCCGAGGGCGGGTCTCAGGGAGACGAATGGCGGCGGCGATGGCGTTGGCGCCGGCGATGGCGGCGGCCACGAAGAAGGGCACATGGGGCCCGCCGAGGGCGGCGAGGCTGCCGATGGCCGGGCCGGCGACGAAGCCGATCCCGAAGGCGGCGCCGAGCAGCCCGAGCAGGCGGGGCCGCTGGTCAGGAGGTGCGAGGTCGGTGACCGCAGCCTGGGCCACCGAGACGCTGGCGCCGGAGATGCCGTCGATGACGCGGGCCACGAAGAGGATGGTCAGGGAGCCCGCGAGCCCGGTCAGCAAGCTGGCGACCGCCGTGCCGGCGAGGGAGAGCACCAGGATGGGCTTGCGACCGATGCGGTCCGACCAGCGGCCCCAGATCGGAGCGAACACGAACTGGGCGAGCGAGAAGGATGCCACGAGCAGCCCGATGGCCGCCGGACCGGCGTCGAATCGCTCGGCGTAGAGGGGCAGGATCGGCAGGACGATGCCGAAGCCGACCAGGTCGAGGGCGACGGCAACCCAGATCGTTCCGAATCCCTCCGGAAGCGGGACGCGCGCCGGGCGCCCTGTCCCCGATCGGCGTCGCACGGTCGAGAGGTTCGACGGCGGCGGTCCGGTGGCGCAAATCCGACCACCACTGCCAGATGGCTTCCTGACCACCGTCCGCGACATTTTTTCCGTTCACCCACCTTCAGTGGGGTACACTTCGTCCGCAATCGATCGGAGACCTGTCATGAATCCACGCGTCCTGCTCGCTAGCGGCGTTGTTGTCGTTGGTGTCCTTCTGCCGTCGGCCGCGTTCGCTCAGGCGGCCGATGATCCGTACGTCAAGCCGCCGCCCTCCGAAGTGAAGGGTGAGCTGATCACCCGCCAGGACGAGGCACCGCCTACCGCCGAGGTTGCCGGCGTCCAGGCAACCCGCACCGCTCCGGCATCGCAGTCGAGGAGTTCACTTCCCGTGACCGGGAGCGACTTGGTCGGCCTCACCGTGATCGGGCTGGCAGCCGTGGCCGGCGGCACGATCATCGTCCGGAAGTCTCGTCCAACCGCCTCGACGGTCAGCTAGACGCTGGGGCGCCACCGTCGAAGGCACCAACCTCGACGGTTCGCCCTTCCCCACTGCCCGGTTGCGCCCGGGCAAGAAGAGCGCTTGCCTCCCGGATCCCTTGCAGGACCGCCGCCCGGCTTTCCGCTTGCGCATCGGCGAGCAGGGACGCGGCATCTCGTGTGGCCTTCTCGATGAGACCATCCGCCTCCACTCGGGCCTGACGCAGCAGGTCCAGCGCCTCGCCCCGAGCGGCCTCGATCAGCGCTTCGGCCTCGGCCTCGACCCGTAAGAGCCGGGGCGAGCGGGGGGCGACCTCAGCTTCGGGATCGGATGAGACCGGCAGCCGTAGCCGTCGAAGGCTCTCCGTCGTAGCGCGAACGAGCGCCTGCACTTCGAGCGGTTCGTACCCGCGGCCCACCAAAGTGAAGGTCGCCGTTTCCAGGCCAACAGCTAAGCGCTCGAGTTCCTCCCGGACCGAAGTCGTTGTCCCGGCTCGCCCGGCTTCCTGAAGGACCGACCTCGGGGCCTCGGCCCCCCGGGCGGGCCCGCCAGCAGGCCCGGGGTCGCGATCGAGCATCCAACGCTCCCGCCGCTGTTCCCGCGTCAGGGCGGTTCGACGGACCGTCGATCCGCCGCTCGGTTCTGGGTCCGACGCCGGACTCGCTTCCGCTGCCGGCGCGCCGGGGTCATCCACAGGCGCATGGTACCGTCCGCGAGGTGGCGCGCCCGGTGAGCGTTCGGAAGCATGACCTCGCAGCCGGCCCGATCGTCCTCCCCTTGGCCGCGCTCGCGCTTGCGTTGCCGATCGCGTTGGCCCTGGGACGGTCGGCCGTCATCGCGCTGTTCGGTCTCGCCGCCCTCCCGGTCATGGCGGTTGCGCTTGCCCGTCCGAAGGTCGCGCTCCTGCTCCTCGTGGCCACCGGTCCGATCGAGTCGAGCATCCAGCTCAGCGCCAACCCGCAGTTGACCGTGGTCAAGCTCGCCGGAGCCCTTTCGTTCCTCAGCTTCGCCTTCGATGCCATCGCCCACCGTCGTCGACTCCGATTCGACGTAGCCCACGGCGTTCTGTTCGCCCTTCTCGGTGTCGCGCTGGTCTCGACCCTCGGGGCCCGACTTTCGGGAGATGCCCTCGCCACGACCCTGCGCTACGCCAGCTTCGTGGGGCTCTACTACGTGGCGACACAGTTCCGGAGCGACGATCGCCTGGCCACGTCGATCGCCTGGGTGCTCTCCGGCAGTTGCAGCATCGCGTCGGTGCTGGCATTGCGGGCCTACTTCTCCGGGGCCACGCCACTGGTCACGCCGGCCTACGGCGACCCGAACGATCTCGCCTTCATGTTGGCCACCACCCTCCCCCTGACGCTCTGGCTGCTCCGATTCCCAGGGTGGCGCCGGGTCGTGACGTTGGCGATGTCGACGGCGCTCATCGTCGGTGTGCTGTTGTCGCTGTCGCGTGGCGCGCTCCTGGCGCTCGGGGTCGCCGTCATCTGGCACGGTCTCACCCAGCGGCGCCACATTCCCGTCCTCGTTGCCGGAGGCCTTCTGACGTTGGCAGTCACTCTCGTGGTGGTGAGCGGCGACGCCGCCGCTCGGGTCGACGACACCGTTCGGGCCAAGAGCAACATCGCCGCCTTCAACGTCGAAACCCGGCTCGATGCTTGGAAGGCCGCGGTCGAACTCACCTCCGAGCACCCGGTCGTGGGCGTTGGTCCAGGAAACTTCGGCTTCTACTACTTCGAGAAGTCCGGGCGACCGCCCGGCACCTTCGGGCTGCGCGTCGTCCACGATGCCTATCTCGACGTGGCCGCCGAACTCGGACTCACCGGACTCGTCCTCTTCCTCAGCTTTCTCGCCATCGTCTTCGTGCGCGCCAGCGCGGCACGGAGAGCAAGACACGGCCCACCCGGTCTGGCGGTCGCCGTGCGAACCGGGTTGGTCGTCGCTGCTGTCGCCTCCCTCACCCTGTCCGAGCAGTACTTCCCACCGTTCTGGGTCCTCGGGGCGTTGGCCACGATGGTCGGGCGAGATGCGAGCGACCGCACGACCGGACTGGAGGAGGACTCCGTCAGTCGCCGGGCAGGACCGATCGCCGTTCGATGAGGGTCGTCTATGTCTCGACACTCGACGGCGGAGGGCCCGTCTCCCATCTCCTCGACCTCGCCCCGGCTGTCGCCAATCTTGGGCTGGACGTCTCGGTCATCTGTCAGAGCGACGTTGTCGCCGACCGATTTCGTGATCTCGGGATCGTTGCGGCGGTGGGACCCGTTCGTAGCAAGTGGGACGTTCGAGCCGTGGCCGACCTTCGACGTCTCGTCGCCGGGGCCGATGTCGTACACAGTCAGGACCGACGGGCAGGACTGTTTGCCAGGATCGTTTCGCGCGCAGCGGGGAGCCGGGTGGTGCACACGTACCACGGTCTCCCGGAGGACATCGCCGTCCGGGTCGGGCGCGGGCATCACGAGCATTCCCAGCCGGCGATGCCGCGGCGTCTGTGGCTCTTCGGCATCTACCTGCCGATCGAGGCTCTGCTCGCCCGACTCGGTGAGGTGGTCGTCCCTTCGGCGGCGATGGCGCGCTATCTGGCCACCGTTGGCATCCCGACGGGCCGCCTCCATGTGATTCCCAGCGGCATCGATGTCCGACGGACTTCTCCTCCGCCGGCGAGGTCTCCCCTCGTCATCGCCACTGCGGCCAATCTCGAACACTGGAAGGGCATTGACGTCCTCCTCGATGCCGTCGCTCGTCTCGACCGACCTGCTCACTTGGACGTCTACGGCGATGGGGCCGACCGGGCGGCCCTGGAGGCGCAGGCGCGCCGGGCCGCCTCGTCGGTGACGTTTCACGGACGGGTCAGCGACGTCCGCGAGCGACTCCTCGACGCCGACGTCTTCGTCTTGCCCTCCCGGGCCGAGAACCTTCCCATCGCCATCCTCGAGGCGATGGCTGCGGCCCTTCCGGTCGTGGCGACGAGGGTCGGGGGAGTCCCGGAATTGGTCGTCGACGGACAGACCGGTCTGGTGGTCGAGCCCGACGATGCAGTGGCATTGGCGAACGCCCTCCGTCAGTTCGTCGACAACGAGGACCAACGAGTCACGTTCGGCGAGGCCGGCGCCCTTCGTGCGTCGACGAGCTTCCGGGCCGAAGCATCGGCTCGTCTCACGGTCGAGCTCTACGAGAACTCATGCGCATCCTCCAGGTGATCCAGGACCTCCGACCCGGAGGTGCCGAGCGTGTCGCCCTCTCCTTGATCGAAGGAGCCGTCGCCGGAGGCCACACGGTCGCCGTTGCTGCCGCTCCCGGACCATGGTCGACGGAGTTCCACTGTGAACAGTTCGAGCTTCCCCTAATAGAACGCCGTCCAGCGCGCATCCCCGGCGGCGCCCTTCGCCTCCGCCGGGCAGTGCGCCGTTTCGCCCCGGATGTCGTGCATGCGCACAACCCCGGGATGGGCGTCATCGCGTCGCTGGCGACTCTTCGAGGGCGGCGACCAGCCATGGTCAGCGTCCACGGCGTACCCGAGGCCGACTACCGGGCGACTGCTCGAGTTCTCGGGATGGCCGGCATCCCCGTGATCGCCTGCGGCCCCGGCGTCGCCGCCGCCCTCGGCGATCATGGACTCGCGGTTCGGGCCACCGTCGTGAACGGGGTGTCGCCCCCACCGGTGGCGCTCCTCCGCACCGACGTCTGCGAGGAGTTCGGGCTCGATCCCGACCGGCGTCTGGTCGTGTCCGTCGGTCGGCTCGTGCCGCAGAAACGCCACGACCTGACCATCGCCGCACTGGCAACAGAGCCGTCTGTGTCGCTGCTGATCGTCGGCGGAGGACCACTCGACGGCGAGCTCGCCGCCCAGATTCACGAGATCGGGGCCGAGGGCCGCATGGTGCTCACCGGGAGCCGGTCCGATGCCCGGAGCATCCTCGGGGCGGCCGACGCCGCCGTGCTGGCGTCGGATTGGGAGGGCCTCCCCCTGGTTGCCCTGGAGGCGATGGCGGGCGGTGTTCCGTTCGTCGGCACGGCCGTTCGTGGCATACGAGAACTCGTCCACGACGGCGTCGATGCTCTGCTGGCGCCACCCGACGACCCTTCGGCCCTGGCTGCGACACTGCGGCGTGTGCTCGACGATCCCGACCTCGCCGCCCAGCTGCAAGATGCCGGGCAGACGGTGGCTGCTCGCTACTCGGAAGCGGCGATGGTCAATGCATTCCTCGCCCTCTACGACGAGATGAGCGCGTGAGCTCCCTGACCGTGAGCGTGGTGATGCCCGCTTTCAATGCCGCACGCTTCATCGGCGGCGCGATCTCCTCCGTCCTCGCCCAGACGTTCGAGGATCTCGAGCTCGTTGTCATCGACGATGGTTCGACCGACGCCACCTTCGACATCGCTTCCGCCCACGAAGGGCCGATCCGGGTCGTC
>JBKJLN010000204.1:0-14747 GCA_046596935.1 Acidimicrobiales bacterium | reverse complement strand
GTGCTCCGCTACACCTCGGAGTGGGAGGACTACGTCACCCGCATGGCCCGCTGGGTCGACTTCGAGAACGACTACAAGACGCTCGACCTCCCTTACATGGAGAGCGTCATGTGGGCCTTCAAGCAGCTGTGGGACAAGGGTCTCATCTACGAGGGCTACAAGGTGCTGCCCTACTGCTGGGAGTGCGAGACCCCGCTGTCGAACATGGAGACCCGCCAGGACGACGCGACCCGGGAGCGCCAGGATCGCGCCATCACGGTCTGGTTCGAGCTGGAACCGAGCTCGGCCACCAACGGTGGTGACGTCGAGCCCGACCGGATCCTCGTCTGGACGACGACGCCCTGGACGCTGCCGTCCAACCTGGCCCTCGCCGTTGCACCGGGCGTCGAATATGCGCGGGTACAGCTTGACGGACACGCTTACCTCATCGGCGCGGCGTCACTCGCGAAGTACGACGCGGAACTGGCTGGCGCCGAGCACCTCGGCACGGTCATGGGTTCGACGCTCGTCGGGCGGGCGTACCGCCCGATGTTCCCGTTCTTCGCCGGCGAGGAGGGCGCGTTCCGCATCCTCGACGGGAGCGCCTTCGTCACGGCGGGTGAAGGCACCGGCACCGTCCACCTGGCGCCGGGCTTCGGCGAGGACGATCAGCGGGCGTGCGACGCGAACGGCATTCGGACGGTCGTCCCGGTCGACCAGTCCGGCCGGTACACCGACGAGATCCCGGACTACGTGGGGCAGCAGGTGTTCGACGCCAACCCGGTGATCATCCGCGACCTGAAAGAGCGCGGCGTGGTCTTGCGGGACGAAACCATCGTCCACAACTACCCGCACTGCTGGCGGACGCGCACCCCCCTCATCTACCGCGCTGTCGGGTCGTGGTTCGTCAACGTCGCCGCCGTCAAGGACCGCATGGGTGAGGTGAACCGCGAGATCAACTGGGTGCCCGAGCACATCCGCGATGGGCGCATGGGCAACGGCATCGCCGACGCCCCCGACTGGCCGATCTCCCGCAACCGGTTCTGGGGCTCCCCCCTCCCGGTGTGGAAGAGCGACGACCCGGCGTATCCGCGGATCGACGTCTACGGGTCGCTCGACGAGCTCGAGCGCGACTTCGGCGTGCGACCGACCGATCTGCACCGCCCCGGGATCGACGGACTCACTCGTCCCAACCCGGACGACCCGACGGGCGCGTCGACGATGCGTCGCGTCGAGGAGGTGCTCGATTGCTGGTTCGAATCGGGATCGATGCCGTTCGCCCAGATCCATTATCCGTTCGAGAACCGCGAGTGGTTCGACGAGCACTTCCCGGCCGACTTCATCGTCGAATACAACAACCAGACCCGCGGCTGGTTCTACACGTTGATCGTGTTGTCGACGGCGCTCTTCGACAAACCGCCGTTCCGGAATTGCATCGCCCACGGCGTGCTCCTCGGCGACGACGGCATGAAGCTGTCGAAGAGCCTGAAGAACTATCCCGACCCAATCGAGGTCTTCGACACCTTCGGCGCCGACGCCATGCGGTGGGCCCTGCTTTCCTCCGCAGTGCTGCGGGGCGGCGACCTGGTGGTGAGCCGGAAGAACATGACCGAGGCCGTGCGTTCGGTGTTGAACCCGATCTGGAACACCTACGGCTTCTTCACCCTCTACGCCAACGCCGACGGCTACCGGGCGTCATTCCGGTCCGATGCCCCCGGCGTGCTCGACCGGTACATCCTGGCCAAGACGCGCCGGCTGGTCGAAGGCCTCCAGTTCCGCCTCGACACCTATGACATCGACGGCGCCTGCTCGCTCGTCGCCTCCTTCCTCGATGCCCTGACGAACTGGTACATCCGCCGTTCGCGCAACCGCATCTACACCGAGAACCGTGACGCCTTCGACACCCTCTTCACCGTGCTGGTGCTGGTGTGTCGGGCGACGGCGCCCCTCCTGCCGCTGCTGAGCGAGGCCATCTACCGGGGCCTCACCGACGAGCGCTCGGTCCACCTGAGCGACTGGCCCGACGTCTCGGACCTTCCTGATGACGACGCCCTCATCGTGGCGATGGATCGAGTGCGCGACGTCTGTTCGGCGGCGTCCTCGGTGCGCAAGGCAGCCAACCTCCGGGTCCGTCTGCCGATCGCCTCGCTGACCGTTGCCGCGGCCGACGCCGAGGCCTTGGCCCCCTTCACCGATCTGATCGCCGATGAGGTCAACGCCAAGGCGGTCCTGCTCACCGACGACGTCGGAGCCCACGGCGACCTCGTCCTCCAGGTGGTGCCGGCCGTGTTGGGGCCGCGGCTCGGTCCCGACGTGCAGAAGGTCATCAAGGCGGTGCGGGCCGGCGACTGGGTTCGAGCCTCGGACGGCTCGGTGCTCGTCGGCGATCACACCCTCGCCGACGACGAATACAGCCTCCGTCTCGAGCCCAAGGACGCTTCGGTGGCTCGCGCCCTGCCCGGCAACGACGGCCTCGTGCTCCTCGACACGGCCGCCACCCCCGAACTGGCCGCCGAGGGGCTCGCACGCGACGTCGTACGCCTCGTCAACCAGGCCCGGAAGGACTCTGGTCTCCATGTCTCCGACCGGGTGCGGATGACCATGGCGGCGGCCGACGATGTGTGGGCGGCAGTGTCCGACCACGCCGACAACGTCATGGCTGAGACCCTGGCCGTCGCATTGCTTCCCGTCGCCGACCTGGCCGACGGGCACTCGCTCGAGCTTCCGGATGGCCGTGAAGTGCGCATCGCCGTCGCCATCGCCCCGAAGGCCGACTGACGCGATTCTGGGCGGATCCTTCAGTCACGACGACTGATGGATCCGCCCAGAACGAGGAACGGGTGTTGCAAGCGGCGGGTTGGCGCTAGCGCCTCGCCGCCTTCTTGGCCGACGCCGCCTTCTTGACCGGGGCCGACTTCTTGACGGTGGTGGCCCGGGTGGCGGCCGCTCGCGCCGGGACCGCCTTGCGGGTCGTGCCTGTGGCCTTCTTGGTCGCCTTGGTTGCCTTGGTTGCCGGAACCCGCTTCGCCGGGGCCGCCGCCTTCCGGGGCGCAGGCGCGGACTTCGTAGCCGACACCTTCGTAGCCGACACCTTCTTGGCCGGCGCTTTCTTGGCCGGGCTCTTCTTGGCCGGCGCCTTCTTCACCGGGGCGGCCACGATGCCCTCGAGGATGTCGAGGCGATCGTCGATGGCATCGAGCACGGCGTCGCGATTCTGGCCGGCTTCCTCCCGGTCGGCGACGGTCTCCAGCTGATCGGCGTCGAGATCGGCGAGCAGCGGAAGAAGCTCGTCCTCATCGAGATCGTCGAAGTTCGGGATCGGGAACCCGTCGTCGGTGTCCTCCTCGTCGTCGTCGTCATCGACGACCGCCTGGTCGACTTCGGAGATAGCGGCGGCGGTCTCGTCGTCGGCCGGAGCGGCGCCCTCATCGGGCAGGCCTTCGGCATCCTCGAGGACGTCCATGCGCTGATCGATGCGATTGAGCACGGTGCTTCGGTTCTTGTGGGTCTCTTCGAACTGCGCCACCGTCTCGAGTTCGTCGAGGTCGAGGTCGTCGAGCAGCGGGAGGATCTGGTTGACCCGAAGCGCCTCGTAGTCGTCGATCGGCAGGCCGTCGGCTGACGCCGCCGAGACGGCTTGCATCGACGTCGTCGGGGGCTCGCTGGCGGCCACCGTCGCCGCCGTCGGTTCCGGCGTCGAGGTCGCCTCCCTCTCGGGCAGCGGCGACGGAGCCGTGGCAGCGGCAGCCGCCTTGCCCTTGCGCCGACTCATCTGCGAAAGGATCCCCAGCACGACGGCCGCCGCGAAGCTGGCTCCGATCGATAGGAAGATCAAGGGCAGGTTGTCGCTGAAGATACCGATCAGCAGCGTGACCGCTGCGACCAATACCAGCACGATCGTCACCAGGAGCAACACGAAATTTCACCATCCTCTGGAGGAACGAGCGGGCATCCTAAACGAGTGACCCTGCCGACAACGGAATGGGAGGAAATTGCGGGTCTGATCAGCGCTTCCGTCGCAGGCGGGAGCCGAAGCGGCCCGACTCGTCCTCGCCCTTGGCGAAGAGATCGAACCCGTCATCGGGTTCGTCGGCCGGCGGGCTCTCGGGGGAATCTTCACGAGGACCGAGCGGCTCGGAATCGTTGACCGCGCGGCGGAGTTCGGCCAGGAACGGGTCGTCTTCCGCGCCTGGCGTCGCCGTCTCCGGGCCGGGCGATTCGCCTCCGACCGGCGTCGACAGGTCCACGCCGACCTCGTCGCCCTTCGGTTCGTCGACGTTCGGTTCGTCGACGTTGGGTTCGTCGGCGTTCGGTTCGTCGGCGTCGGAGATGGAAGCGGCTCCGGCGGGAACAGGGTCGGCAGCAGCCGTCGGCGTTGGCGGTTCCTCGGCCTGCAACTCGGGTCGGGAGGAGATCGTGGGCGACCCCTCCTCGACGCGGCGAAGCTGATCGGCGAAATAGATGCGGAGTCGCTCCCGCTCCCGTCCGAGGTGGTCTTCGAGAGCCTCGACGTCGGCGAGGAGGGCGGCGCGTTGGGACTCGAGGCGCAAGCGCACGTCGCGGTCTTCGGCTTCGGCTTCAGTGGCGATCCGCCGGCGGAGGTCGGCGAGGTCGGCATCCGCGGCCGCCCGCAGCTGTGCGCTCTCGGCCATCACACGGGCCGCCTCCTGGCGCGCCTCGTCCATGGCCGCGTCGGCGGTGCGCTGGGCCAGCACGAGGGTTCGCCGAAGCGAGTTCTCGGCCTCCGACCCCGCCGACGCGCGCGACTCCAGCTCGGTCCGTTGCGCTTCCGATTCTTTCACTCGTTGTTCGAGCGCCTCGACGGCCTGGGCGACGGCGGCCACGAAGGCGTCGACGTCAGCCGGGTGATAGCCCCGCACTTTCTCGCGGAACTGCACGGCTCGAATGGACTCCGCGTTCATGTCCACCTTTCCTCCTCCACCTCTCCCGCCTCAGCCGGCGCCGAGGATGATCGGGATGATCACCAGGCGGACGGCGAAGATCACGACCATCGGCGACAGGTCGAACATGCCGATCGACGGGAGCAGATTGCGGATGGGCCCGAGCACCGGTTCGGTGATCGAGTACAGGAACCCCGAGATCGTGGCCACCGGTCCGCCCGGCGTGACCGGGAACCAGCTGAGGATGATCCGCCCGAAGATGCACAGGAGGTAGAGGTTGAGCAGCTGGACCAGCAGTGCCTGCAAGCCGCTCAGCTCCGGGAGGTCGGCGTGAGGAGGTAGACCCGATCGGCCGTACGCTCCATCTCGCCTCCGATGCCATAGGTCAGCCCGCTGGAGAAGTCGATGATGCGCCGCATCAGGTCGCGGTCGGCGGCCTGGAGGCTGACGATCACCGGCACCCCGGCCTTGAGGCGATCGGCGATCTCCTGCGCGTCCTGGAACGACTTGGGCGTGACCGTCTGGGGCTTGGCCGATGCCACCGGGATGATCGGGCGCACGACCGAGGAACGTTGTTGGACGGTCACCCCGAAGCCCTGCTCGCCCGGTTGGGTCGGCGGCGACAGAGTTCGCACTCCGCTCGTCGCCACCGGCTCGAGGTCGGGTCCTGTCGTGGCGCTCGGTCGCGCTGGTGGCCGCGAAGCCGCCTGCTGCTCCTCATAGGGGTCGTAGTCGTCGTACTCATCGTCGTCGACGAGCCCCAAATAACTCATCATCCGCTTCAAACCGGGCATCTTCGCCTCCTGTCGAACACTATCGTCGCACCTGGGTGGCCCCAGGGCGCGCACCAAACAACGCAGTCCCGATCCGGACGATGGTCGCGCCCTCCGAGACCGCTATCTCGAAGTCGCCACTCATCCCCATGGAAAGGCCCTCGACCTCGACGTCGCGTGCCAGTCGGGCGAGGCGGGAGAACTGCTGGCGGGCACCGTCGAGACCGGCAACGCCCATCAGGCCGCGCACGTCGAGGCCGATGGTTCGGAGCGCATCCACCAACGCAGGGGCGTCGCCCCACGACACCCCGGGACGCGCTGGATCCCCGCTCAGGTTCACCTGCACCAACACCGGTGCCGCCGGCGCGTGCTTGATGATCTCGCGACCCGCAGCCTCCCGGTCGACGCCGTGCCACAGGGCGACGTGGGGATGGAGGGCCTTCACCTTGTTTCGCTGCACGGGGCCGAGGAAGTGCCACCGCACCCCCTCCGGGGCGACCGACGCCTTGGTCAACAGCTCCTGGGCATAGTTCTCGCCCACGGTCGCCAGTCCGGCGCCCAGAGCCGCAACGACGGCATCCGGCCCGAACCCCTTGGTGACGGCGACGATCTGCACATCGTCAGGCGAACGCCCGGCGGCCTCGATGCGGGCGCGCACCTCGCCCAGCGCGGACTCGACGGCGGCCCGAAGCTGCGCGTCCGGCGCCGCCATCACCGACCCCACGAGACCAGCGCCTGACGACCTTCGTCGCCTCGCGCCCGGTGAGAAAACCAGCGAGGGTCTCCGCTGGCATCGATGTCGCAGGCAGTACATTCTCCGGCCCCGCCGACGATGACGGCACCAGCGGCGGCGAGCGCGCCCCGCACCGCACCCGGAAGATCGAGTGCCGGGCGGCCGGCGGCCGTCGTCGCGCGGACGTGATTCCCAAGGCGTGAGGCCACGGCGTCGAGGTCGTCGGGCGAGAACTCGTAACAACCGGGATGGATGCAGGGCCCGACGACGGCGTCGATCCGGGTGGCGCCGAGGGCACGCAGAGCCGAGACCGTGGCCTCGACCACGCCGTCGGCCAGACCCCGCCAGCCAGCGTGGGCGACGCCCCGGATCCCCTCGACGCTTCGAAACGAGATCGGCGCACAATCGGCGGTGAGAATGGCCAGCACCGCATCGCCCTCAGCAGTGACGGCGGCGTCGGGCTCGGCGCCGGCGTGGTCCCCCGGCGGGGTGACGGTCACCACTTGTGCGCCGTGCACCTGGCGAAGCCACGTCCACGGGCCGGAGGCAATGGCCTGGCGCCGGGCTTCCATCGCCGCGCTCGGCCCCATGGGGCCCCGTTCCGCGAGCGAGCCGAGGTCACCCTCGGCCCGCCCCGTGAATCGGATCATCGTCGGCCCCACCGGACGCGAGGGGGATACAGGATGGAGCGCTACTTCAGGAAGGAGGGCACGTCGAAGTCGTCGTCGCCCTCGAGGTCGAGGTCTTCATCGAACTCCTCGGCCGCCGGCTCGAGGCCGAGTCCCCGGCCCAGAGGGCGATCGCCCGTCCCGGTACCACCGTCGTCCCAACGGTTGAAGCCGGCGGCGATGACCGTGACCCGTACCTCGTCACCCATCGAGTCGTCGATGACCTGGCCGTAGATGATGTTGGCGTCGGGATGGGCGACCTGGTGGATCGTCTCGGCCGCTTCGGTGACCTCGAACAGGCCGAGGTCGCTGCCGCCGGCGATGTTGAGGAGGATGCCCTTGGCGCCCTCGATCGACGCCTCCAGCAGCGGGCTGGTGATCGCCAGCTTGGCGGCGGTGACCGCCCGCCCCTCGCCCGAGGCGGTGCCGATGCCCATGATGGCCGAGCCGGCGTTCGACATGATCATCTTGACGTCGGCGAAGTCGGTGTTGATGAGGCCGGGCGTCGTGATCAGGTTCGTGATGCCCTGCACGCCTTGCAGGAGCACTTCATCCGCCATCTTGAAGGCGTTGACCATCGACGTCTTGTCGTTGGCGATGTCGAGCAGGCGGTCGTTCGGGATGACGATGATGGTGTCGACCCGGTCCTTCAGGCTGTTGACACCGAGTTCGGCCTGCACGGCGCGGCGCCGGCCCTCGAAGGCGAACGGCCGGGTGACGACACCGATGGTGAGCGAGCCCTGGTTCTTGGCGATCTCGGCGATCACCGGCGCGGCACCGGTGCCGGTTCCGCCGCCCTCGCCCGCGGTGATGAAGACCATGTCGGCGCCCTTGAGCGCTTCCTCGATCTCGTCACGGTGCTCCTCGGCGGCCGCACGGCCGACGTCGGGATCGCTTCCCGCCCCGAGGCCACGAGTGATCGTGCGACCGATGTCGAGCTTGAGGTCGGCGTCGCTCATGAGCAGCGCCTGGGCGTCGGTGTTGACGGCGATGAACTCGACGCCCTTGAGCCCGGCGTCGATCATGCGGTTGACGGCGTTGACGCCACCGCCTCCGACACCCACGACCTTGATCTCTGCGATGTAGTTGGGTCCTGCGCCGGCCATCGTTCCTCCTGTTTCGGCGGCCCGGGTGGACGCCGCATTCGACATGACGGAAGGCCGGGCGCGTGTGCGACCCGGCCTCAACTCTTACCTTCAACTGCAGGGTGAGAGTTACTGTCAACCTCTCGAAGTGGTGGAAAGTCTACGTTGAGCCTCATGGTCTGGTCAACACCGGGGCCGTCGGCGCCCGGACGTCGATCGATCGGACGCCTTTGAGATTGGTGCGAGCCAGGAGCGTCGAGAGAGCGACGAGCTTCGGTCGCACCTGTTCGGCCCGCCCGAACTCCACCGTGGGAATGCCCTGCAGGCCAAGGGTCAGGGTCTCGTCGGCGTTGACGGTCACGGTCTGGAGAAGCTGCGACATCGATGCGGGAAGCGCATCGACGATCTGGAGCGCTTCGAGGTTGGAGGTGTCGACCGTCGAGCCCGGGGCGGGCGCGGAAGGCCCGACAACGATGGCCATGCCAGGGGGGGCCTCGGGCTGCACGTCGAGGACTCGACCCGTGCGATCGACCAAGGCCCATCCCCCGCCAGCGGCCGCGAGCGTGGCCAACGGCGCCCGCTCGACCAGCACGACGGCGACGCTGCCTGGCCAGTGTCGGGTCAACGTGGCCGTTTGCACCCACGGCAACTTCTCGAGCGACCGCACGGCCGAGACGGGGTCGACGTCGGCGAGTTGCGGGCGGTCGCCGAGACCAGCAGCGCGGTTGACCAACGCCGGCGAGGTGAAGGTGGCGCCGCGGATCGTGACCTGATCGACATCGGTCAGGGGCGAGCGGGTCACGCCGTACGCCGTGGCGACCGCGGTGACCAGGACCCCGGCACCGACGAGCAGGCGCAAACGACGCCGACCCTCGTCGCGCTTGACGGCCACCCGTCGCTCGCGGATGCGCGGGTCCATCCGGAGACGGACCCGACCGGGATCGGTATCCGCATCGGCATCAGTCGGGCGGGAACCGACCCGCACGTCGGTCACGTCGGGCCACCGGACGAGGAAGTCCCGAAGCCGACCATCCGGAGCTCGGCCGCCAATCGAATGCCCGTTGCTTCCTCCACTCGTTGACGCACCTCCTCGATCAGTTCCCGCACGTCGTTGGCGGAACCGCCCTCGTCCGCTTGGAAGAAGTTCGCATGCTTCGTCGAGACGTACGCGGATCCCCGTCGGTGGCCTTTCAACCCTGCGGCCTCGATGAGGCGTCCGGCGGAGTCGCCGGGCGGGTTGGTGAAGACGGAGCCGGCGTTCTGACCACCGGGCTGGTGCTCCCGACGCCACCGGACGATCTCGGCGATGGTGGCCTCGGATGTCGCCCGGTTCCCCGGCTGCAACTGGAGCTCGGCCCCGAGGACGACCTGGTGCGGAGCCAGCGACGAGGTCCGGTACGAGTACTCGAGGGTGGACGCATCGAGGTCGCCGTCGGGGCCGCCTCGGAGGTCGACGAGGCGATAGCGAGCGAGCGAGCGGCTCATGTCCGAGCCGTGGCCGCCCGCGTTCATTCGTACGGCCCCCCCGACGGAACCGGGCACGCCCACGGCCCACTCGAAACCGGTCAGCGAGGCGGCGGCGGTGCGACGGGCGACAACCGGGAGGCTGGCGGCGGCGCCCGCCCGCACTCGGTGCTCACCGACGGTCTCGATCTCGCCGAACCTCGCTCCGAGGGCCACGACCAGGCCGGCGTACCCGGAGTCGGCCACGAGGAGGTTCGAACCCTTCCCCACGACGAGAACGTCGACCCCGCTGGCAACCACCGCCGCCCGGGTGCGGGCAACCACCTCGTCATCGGAGAGCTCGACGAACAGAGCCGCCGAACCCCCGACTCGGTAGGTCGTCATCGGACCGATGGGGACGTCTCGTCGGGCTACGTCGCCGAGGAGAGCCGCAGCAGTCTCGATCGCGTCGGCCGGGGTGTCGCTCAACGAGGAAGTCGGACCCGACGAATCGCGGACGGGATCACCGTCACCGGTCATCCGTTCCGAGGATCTCGTCGGGGAGCAGGGTCAGATCACCAGCGCCGAGAGTCAGACAGAGGTCGCCCGGTCGCAGGATCGACTTGACGTTGGACGCCAGCGCCGGACGATTCGGGAACCAGTAGGCCTTGCGACCGGGACGGGCGTCGAGGACGGCCTCGAGGATCCGCTTGCCGCTGACGCCGGGGCGTGGGGCTTCGCCCTGGGCGTAGATCTCGGTCAGGACGAGCACGTCGGCGCGGTCGAAGACCTCGGCGAAGTCAGTCGGGTCGAGTGTCGCCATCCGGCTGTAGCGGTGCGGTTGGAACACGCACACCACTCGATCCCAACCACCGTCGCCGGTGGCTTCGAGCATCGAGGAGATCTCCCCGGGCAGGTGGGCGTAATCGTCGATGAAGGTGACGCCGTCGCCCTCGCCACGGAACTGGAAGCGGCGGGCGACGCCGGTGTAACGGCTCAGCGCATGCGCGGCATCGGCGAAGTCGACCCCGATCTCGAGGGCCACGGTCATCGCTGCCGCCGCGTTGCGGGCATTGTGCATCCCCGGGACCGGGAGCTCCACCCGCCCCAACTCCTGGCCACGTTGGACGAGGGTGAACCCGGCGCCGGTGCGCCCACCGGTGAGATCGGTCATCCGGTAATCGGCATCGGTCGCCGTCCCGTAGGTGACGGCGCCGTTCCTGGCCCCGACGGCGGCGGCGCCCTCGTCATCCGCGCAGACCACCCGCGCCCCGGACGCCTCGGCCAAGAACCGGTCGAAGCCGGCGCGGAGTCCGTCCCAGTCGCCCCAATATTCGAGGTGGTCGGGCTCGAGGCTCGTCACCACGGCGATCTCGGTGCCGAGTTCGAGGAAGGTTCCGTCGCTCTCGTCGGCTTCCACGACGAACCAACCGCGATCGCCATCTGATGGCGACGCCGACCACACGGCGTTGCCGCCGCTCTGGCGCAGCTCTCCTCCGACGATGTACGACGGGTGCACGCCGGCCTCCACCAAGACGAGCGCCAGCATCGAGGACGTCGTGGTCTTGCCGTGGCTCCCGGCGATGGCGATCGGGCGCCGCAGTGCGCAGATGCCGGCGAGGGTCTCGGCGCGCCGCAGGACGGGAATGCCTCGACGCATCGCCTCGACGACCTCGACGTTGTCGTCGGGAACGGCCGTCGAGCGGGTGAGGAGTTCGACATCCGCTCGAAGGTTCTCGGCCCGCTGGCCGATGTCGACGTGGACTCCGAGGGCGCGGAGCCGGTCGAGAATCGGGTTCTCCTTCACATCGCTCCCGCTGACGCGATGGCCCATGGCCGCAAGCACGGTGGCGATCGGACTCATGCCGCTGCCGCCGACGCCGACGACGTGGATGGCGCGGGGTTGGGAGAGGTCCACCGTCACGCCGTCGCCCCCGGACTGCGCCCGCCCTTGGCATTGGCCTCGACGACCGCAGCGACCGCGTCGGCAGCGTCGGGACGTCCGATCGATCGTGCCGCCTCTCCCATACGACGCAACGTGGCACCACCATCGGCGGTGAGCATGCGCAACTCGGCGACGAGGCGCTCGCCGGTGCATTCGGGGTCGCGCAACATGATCGCCGCTCCGACATCGACGAGCTGACGGGCGTTGTGGGCCTGATGGTCGTACGGCGCGATCGGCAAGGGAACGAGGATCGACGCCCTTCCGACCACCGCCAGTTCGGCCACGCTTCCGCCGGAGCGGGACACGACGAGATCGGCGGCCGCCAACAGGTCGGCCATGCGATCTTCGTACGGCACCGGTTGATAGGCCACGATGCCCGGGCCCGGTCTCGGCGTGGCCGATTGTGCCCACGTCCAGTCGCGCTCGCCGACGGCATGGCGGATGGCCAGGGGGGCACCGTCCCACCGGCCGACGAGGTCGAGGATGGCGGCGTTGATGGTGCGGGCGCCGAGGGAGCCACCGAAGGCCACGATGACGATCGCCTCTTCCGGAAGCCCGAAGCTCCGGCGCGCGGCGGCGCGTCCCTCGGGGGATGCGTCGACGGCCAGGATCTCGGGACGCACCGGGTTGCCGGTGACGACGGGTCGCGGGAGCGGCGTTCCCTCATAGGGCACGGCCGACGCACGGGCGAAGCGGGCGACCAAGCGGTGCGTCGATGTCGGCACGGCGTTCTGCTCGGAGAGGACGAGGGGGATACGGAACAGCGCGGCGGCGAATGCGCACGGGGCGGCGGCGTACCCACCCATCGAGACGACGACCGCAGGACGCAATCGCGCCAGGAGGATGACCGCAAGGACGAGCCCGGCGGCGAACCCGAACAACGACTGCAGGTTGTCGAGCGTGAGCTTCCTGGCCAGGCCACGTCCGGGGAGCAGGGTGAGGGGAAACCCGGCCACCGGCACCAACGTGCGATCGATGCCTCGTCGCGATCCGACGAAGTGAATCGAGTCTGCCGGGTGACCACGGGCCACGAGAGCTTGGCCGATGGCGATCGCCGGAACGACGTGTCCGGCCGTGCCCCCGCCAGCGATCACCGCGTAACACCGCGTCAAAGGAGGCGCCGCTTCACGGAAGGTCGAGCGCGGCGGGTGTGCGCTTGGTGACGTCGGCCCGGCTGGGGAGCTTGCGGGCTCGACCTTGGCGCGTCACGTTCAACAACATTCCCATTCCCGCCATCATCGGAATGAGCGAAGAACCGCCGGAAGACACGAACGGCAGGGGTACTCCGGTGATCGGCAGGAGGCCGACGACAGCACCGACGTTGATCGCCGTCTGCCCCACGACCCAGGCGGTGATGCCACCCGCGAGCAGGAAGCCGAATCGATCGGGAGCACGCAGCGCCGCGCGGGCGCCGAGGTAGGTGAAGCCGGCGAACAAGCAGATGACGACGAGCGATCCGACGAGGCCGAGTTCCTCACCGAGGATGGCGAAGATGAAGTCGGTGTGGGCCGCCGGCAGGAAGCCCCACTTGGCCCGACTCTCACCGAGGCCGACGCCGCTCAACCCGCCATTGGCCATGGCGATCCGGCCCTGGGCCGCTTGATAGCCGGTGTTGGTGGCATCCGCGAAGGGGTCGAGGAACGACGTCATGCGGCGCCACCGGTACGGCTCGACCTTGGCCAACACCAAGGTGAGGGCGCCGGCGGCGACGCCGAGCCCGCTCATCCATCCCACAGGTGTCCCGGCGAGGAAGAGCACGCCGAACACGATGGCGCTGGTGACGAGGGTCGTACCGAGGTCGGGTTGGGCGAGCAGGAGCACGGCGACGACGGCGAGGAACCCGACGACCGGCCGGGTTGTCGCCCGCCACTCGCGCACCTTGTCGGCTCGCCTCGCCAAGAGGTCGGCGCTGAAGAGCAGGAGACCCAGTTTCGCCAGTTCGGATGGCTGCACCCGCAGCGGACCGCTCCCCAACCACCGGCTCGATCCACTCACGCGGATACCGACGCCAGGAACGAGCACGAGCACCATGAGGGCCATCGAGACGCCGAGCACCGGCACGGCGATGGCGCGCCACCGTCGATAGTCGACGCGCGACGTCGAGACGAGTGCGGCGCCACCGAGGGCCACCCACAACAACTGGCGGTTGAAGAAGTACCACGACGAGCCATGGGTGCGCAGGGCCTGCACCGACGAGGCCGACAGCACCATCACGAGCCCGATGACCGTCAGCGCGCCGATGACGAGGAGGAGCAGCACGTAGGTGGCCGGGACAGGTCGCGCCGCCGGGCGCGCTGCGGTCGGCGCTTTCGCGTTGCCGGACGGAGTCTTTCGACCGATGCGGCCGCGGGTCCGAGGATCGGTCGTCGTCATGCGGGCTGACCGGCGACGCGGTCGATGTGTTCTCGAACGGCGCGAGCGAAGTCATCACCGCGTTCGTTGTAGTTGCGATACCAGTCGTAGGACGCGCAACCGGGCGAGAGGACGACGGCATCGCCTGATTCAGCGAGTGCCGCGGCTTCGGTCACGGCCTGGTCCATCGACTCGGCGGCGACGATCGTCGTGAGGCCCTCGAACACGGCGCCGATCGCGGGTCCGGCCTCGCCGATCATGACGACGCCGCGCAAGCGGCCGGCGAGCGAACGGAGGCCATCGAAGTCGAGGCCCTTGTTGCGACCCCCGGCAATGAGGACGGCGGAGTCGAAGCCCGACAGCGCCGCGGCCACGGAGGCCGGGGTCGTCGCCTTGGAGTCGTCGTACCACCGCACGCCACCAGCGTCGCCGACCAGCGCCACGCGATGGGGGAGCCCCCTGAACGAACACAGGACGGAGCGAACGGATTGGACGTCGGCGCCGGCCTCCAGCGCCGCCGCCGACGCCGCCAGGAAGTTGGAGAGTTCGTGGGGAAGCTGGCGCTGCAGCTCGTCGATGCGGGCGATGACTTCTCCCGCAGGAGTGACCAGAGTGCCATCGGCGACCGTGTAGTCGCCGGCCGTGAGACCGTACGTCACGACTCGACCTGGGGCCTTTGCCGCCCATCGCATCACCTCGGCGTCTTCGGCGTTCGCGATGGCCACGTCGTCGGGGCCTTGGGATTGCCAGATGCGCGCCTTGGCGGCGGCGTAGTGCTCGATCGTGGGGTGCCAGTCGAGATGATCGGGCGAGAGGTTCAGCCAGACCTCCACCGTCGGGCGGACCCGGTCGGTGAACTGCAGGCGCA
>JBKJLN010000160.1:0-5001 GCA_046596935.1 Acidimicrobiales bacterium | reverse complement strand
CGCGGGAGCCGCGGCCGTGCCGCCCAGGATCCCGTTGCCACCGAGCAGCTCGGGCAGGATCGAGGGCGTGTTCTTCGGCCCGAACGGCCATTCCAGATCCGTGGCCGAGACGGTCGGGAAGCTCTCGCCGACGACGGACTTCCGAATGTCGACGCCGAGCCCGCTGATCTCATCGCTGAACTCGGACGCCAGTTCCGCGACGACACCGACGCCGATGATCTTGGACAGGTTGCCGAAGGCTGCTCCGAGCTTCGTGGCCTTGGACGCGCCTGCACCTGCCGCGCCGCCCACAGCACCTGGGACGCCGCCGCCGTTGACGACGCCCGCCTTCAGGTTCACCACGCCCGCGTTCATCCCGAGGACGCCCTTGATGAGGCCCTTGCCGAGTTCGCCGAAGATCCCCCCGAGCGCGCCGCCGGTCAGCTTGTTCAGTCCCCATCCGGTGATGACCGCGGTCTGAACCCACGGCGGGAGCCCAGCGAAGAAGTCGAGCGCGGCTTTCGCGCCCTGCCCGGCGAGGCGCATGGCGTCGCCGACCGCCGCCCACGGGATCCGCTCAGCGAAGCCGAGCGCCTTGTCGAATGCGTCGGCGAGGCCCTTGCCGAAGTCGCGGATCTGGCCCATGACCTTCGGATCGGCGAGCTTCGTCTTGAGGAGGTCCGACACCCGGACGAGGACCGGCAGGAGGCCCTCGGCGAGTGCGCGGGTGGCGTCCTCGCCGACGTCTTTCAGGGTGGCGAGAGCCCGCGCCGCTGGACCCTGCGACGCGGCGGCGGCGCCCTTCGTCTTGGCTGCGAGCGCGTCGAGAATGACGCCCTGCGCCTTCGCCGTCTTGCCGGCCTTGACGAACGCCTTGATCTGGTCCTGCTGCGACTTCGTCAGGATGACGCCGGACCGGGCCAGCTTCCCGGCAGCCTTCGTCGGGTCGGCGAGGGCCTTCGCCAGGAGTGTCGCGGCGCTGTCGACGTCGCCCGTTTTCGTGGCGAGGTCGGTCATCACGACCATCGCCTTGCGGAGATTGCCCGGCGTGACGGAGCCGAACCGGATCAGGGTCGCGGTCGCGGTCGTGATGGCCTTGTCGTCGAACGCAGCACCGATGTCGGACTCGATCTGGTTCGCCCAGCCGGCGACCTGCGCGCCCGTGACCTTGCCGCTGAGGCCGAGCTGCTTGATCGCCCCGTCAACCGATGCCGTGGCGGACTCCAGCTCGGCGAGGCTCTGCACACCCGCGATGGCGGCCCCACCGATCCCGACCGCGGCGATCTTGCCGATGGCGGCGATGTTCGACGCGGCGTTGCGGAGGCCGCGGTTGGCTTGGACGCCGATGCCCGCGATGGCGGCGTCGACGCCCCTGAGATCCTTGGCTGCCTTGCCCGCCCCGACCGCCTTGACGAGGATGGACAGGACGTGCTCAGCCATCCTCGTCCTCGGGGTACAGGACGGTCCGCAGCTTGGCCCGGTCGGCGGCGCCCTTCATCGCGGCGAGGCGCATCGACACCGGGGCGTCCTGCGGGATGCTGACCTCCTCAAGCCCGTCCTCGCCGACGATGGCGCGGACGTACAGCGCCCAGTGACAGGCAGCCCGAAACGGCCCCGGCAGTGACGCCAGGGCCGGCGGCTTCCAGCCCGTCGTGAGCGCGAGCATCACGTCCCAGGCGTCCGGTTCCGCTTCCGGGTGGGGGATGCGCTCTCTCGTGACGATTCCGCTGAGGGAGCGCTTGAGTCGTTTGGGAGTGCGCTCGATGTCTCGACGACATGCGCCAGACCCGTGATGAGCCCGGTGAGCGTCGCGACCTTCAGTGCCGCGATCGACTCAGCCGAGGGCGGCCACGGCTCGCCGTTCGGACCGAGCAGGTTCCACTCGATGACGAACGGGGCCAGCCCCGCCGCCACCGCGTCGTCGTCGTCGAGGTTGGTCAGGAGCATCGCCCGACGGATCTGCGACAGCGTCAGTTCGCCGGGCAGCTTGGCCCAGTCGGAATCGTGGGGAGCGCCCGGACACAGGCACTCCCCGAAGTCGACCGTCTCGACGACAGCCGGATCCGCGAACCTGCTCATCGGATGGTGGCGTCGGCGGTCGTCGTGGTGAACTTGCCCCGCCCGAGCAGGGTCGCGTCGTAGACGAACACGCCCGACACGGCGTACAGCCGCTCGTCTTCGTGCTCGCCGACGTTCACCGCCCGGTAGCGGACGCGAGCGTCGATCTTGAACGTGTTGACCCCGGAGCCCGCGACGGCGATCCGCCAGCGCCGTTCCGTGACCGGAGAGCCCGAGACGTTGTAGATGTCGTGGATGTTCGTCTTGGATGAGGAGCTGATGCCGAGCAGGGCGTCGAACTCGACGGTGCCTTTTGCGCTCCGCCCGATGGAATCCGCGATGTCGGTGGTGCCGCCGTACTTCCGGCCGACGGCATTGATCCCGGACCGGAAGCTGAACTGCTTGAGCGAACCCGTGAGGGCGGAGAGAGAGGCGAACGCGGTCGCCGTCGAACCCTCGGAGAGGGTCGTCAGGTGGCCTTCCATCGTCTCCAGGTTGGCCGGAGCGACCGCGGTGCCGGTGATCGCGTTCGCCTCGCGGGCGACGGCGACGAGGCCGAGCGTGCCCTTCCACATCGAGTTTCCGGGCGCGGACAGGGCGTCGAAGCCCATCTCGAGTTCGTTGGCGATGACGCCGTAGGCGCGCCATTCGTCCTGCGTCGAGGTGTCCACCCCGTACTCGATGGTGTACGGCTTCAGGGCCGTGTTGAGCAGCGCGCCCGTTTCGTCGAAGGTGTGGGCGTAGGTGTACGGGGACACCGTGCCGGTGGGGGTGCCGCCGCTGATCGCAGCGACGTGCATCTCCATCGCGTGAACGATGTCCTCGAAGCGCGCGACGAACGGCAGCGAGGCCGTGGCCCAGCGGACGCCGTGCGACTCGCGGCCGGGGTACTCCCGCGAGGTGGACCCGAAGTCCTCATCCTGGCTTTCGGTGGCCCGGTCGAGCTCGAAGCCGAGGAACCCCTGGTCCACCGGGAAGATGGTCGATGCGGGCACCGCTGTCGCGATGTTGGCCTGTCGCCCGAAGGCGACGATGTTGAAGACGCCTTCAGACACGTCGGGTTTCTCCTGCGAGTAAGGAGGGACCGGGTCATGGCCTTCACTCGCACTCGGGCCAGCCGGGGTCTATTCGGGGTTAGGTGTTTCGATCCATATGCCGATCTGCCTCTGCCATTGCGCGGGCTTCCACCCGCGTCCCGACGCGCTCCACGGCGGGGTTCGCCTTGACGCCCCGGACACGGGCGGTCCGGACGGTTGCGGTGGGGGTGACGAACACGAACAGCCGAGCCTTACGCGGCCCGTGGTCGCGCGTTCCGCCGATGACGAACGGCCAGAAGAACGCGACCTTGCGGCGGGAACCGACGACCCACGCGGGCCTTTCCCGGCGTGCCCGCTTCACCCGGACCGCTCGGGCCATCCGCTTCGACACCGGGCGGAGTTCCTTGCGGAGCTCGCGGGCGTAGAGCTGGGCGGACTTCTTCGTCGCGGCGTCCAGCTCCTTCGTCAGCTCCGGGTCGAGCCACTTGCGAAGCGCGCGGTGGATGCCGTCGGCGCCTTTGACCGAGACGCGGAGGCTGCTCATGGGACGAGCGTCACGGTCTCGGTCACGTAGACCGTGAAGTGGATCCGGATCGCGTCGTACTCGACACCCTCGAAGGGAAACTCGGTGAACTCCCAGCCCGACGGGATCGCCTTGTCGACGCTGTATCCCGTCGCCCCGCCGAGGCCGAGCTTCATCTGGGCGTGGGTGGCGGACAGGAGCGTCGGCAGCCATCGCTGGCGCTCCGCGTCGACCCGCGCCGGATCGCCGGGCCGCTTCGACAGGAGAAACACGACGTCGATCGCGATCTCGTGCTTCCACTGGCCGGGGTTCGCGACGACCGTCCCGTCCTGTACGTCGATGACGACGGCCGGCACGGCGGGGATGGACTTCGGGATCTGCCCGTATGCCTTCCGCATCGCCGCCGCGCCCGTGGGCGTGGCGATCGTGCCCGCTTGGTAGCGGGCGGCGAGGGCGTCGCAGATCGCCTTGAAGTTGATCACGCGGGGATGTCCGTGCCGTACGTGTTCAGGGTCTCGAGGTCGCGGGCGGAGAAGAACCGCGACACGAGCGGCCGGCCCATCTCGTCGGTCCCGACGATGTCCTGCTGCCCCGCCTGAACCGAGTGCCAGGCACGGGTGGCCGCGGTCAAGGCGAGTTCGGTGATGTCGTCGGGGATGGCGGTCCAGCCTGCCGTGCCGGTGAGGCGGACGGTGCCGAACCCGAGCGGCCAATGGGTGTAGGTTCCGGTGGGGTAGTCGGTGAAGGCCAGCCGCTCGTACGGTCCGGTCATCCCGACCTTGCGGCGCAGGAAGTATTGCCCGGACGGAACGGTCGCCCAGCCGGCCGCGGTGTAGAGCTGGCACTCGACGAGGGTCAGCGCGCGGATGCCGCCGATCGGAGCTGCGTCCACCGGGAACCGGACATCGAGCGAAAACGAGCCGTCCCCGTCGTACAGGTAGACGGCCGACGTGATCGGGGCGATGACCCGCCGCGTCTTCGTCTCGATGTACTGGTTGATCTGATCGCAGATCGTCCCGAGCGCCGTGTCGTCGGTGGTGTCGCCGATGCCGAGCCGGGACTTCAGGAGCGTCGCGGTGGAGTAGGCGCCAATAGCGGTGGTCACGGCATCATCCTCGGGCGGGCGCAGGGGCGGTAATAGGCCAGAAAGCGGACATCAACCGGCCATCTTCCAGCGCCGGACCGTCCGCGGCGAGACGTCGAGGGCTTCCGCCAGGGCGTCGATCGTCGGCGTGCGCCCTTCGGCGATCAGGGACTGCCGGGCGAGTGCGAGGCGGCGGGCGACCGTTCCCGGATCGGACACCGGCCTGCCCGGAGGTCGCTCGATCTGCGGCGGCTCCTGACCGCGCTGGACCCACGGCCGGGCCGGGTCGACGTGGCCGCAGCTCCCGCAGACGGGAGGCA
>JBKJLN010000102.1:0-24851 GCA_046596935.1 Acidimicrobiales bacterium | reverse complement strand
TCGCACCGTCGGGCGTCCCATCGAGGAGATCCCGCCCGTCTCCCCGTCGGCCCTGACGACGAACGCCGACGGCACCCGCACGCTCGTCTTCACGCCCACACTGCGAGCTGACGGCGTCTATCCCCTCCGCGTCGAACTCCGACCCGCCTCCTCAGCCGGAGGTCCCCCGGGCAAGGCCCTTGCCACACTCGTGACCTATCTCGTCCATGTGCCGGCGCAGCTCGAAGGCGACGAGCTGGCGGTGGCGCTGGTCGTCCCCGTGCACGCGCCGCCGGCCGTGCAACCCGACGGTCGGGTCTCGATCGATGACGCTCGCGCCGAACGACTGGCCGAGCTGGCGACGGCCATCGAGGCTCAGCCCGGCGTGGCCTTCAGCCTGGCTCCGACCCCCGAAACGGTGGAAGCCCTGGCCGGAAGTCCTCGGAATGAGGACCGCATCACCCTGGCGACGCTCGCCCGCGGCCTTGGCGATCGCCAACTCGTCGGTGGTCCCTACGTGCCGACCAACCTCACGTCGATGCTGCAGGCCGGACTCACCGAGGAGATGGCCGCACAATTGACTCGGGGCACCGCTGCCCTCGGCACCCTGTTCGCGCGGGCTCCGACGACGGAAACGCGTGTCGTCGACGAGCGGCTCACTCCCGAGGCGGTCGCTTCGCTGCAGACCGAACAACAGGTTCGGCGACTGGTGATCCCGGAGCCGCTCCTCGAACCCGTGGCGCGGCGCACGACGCTCACCAACTCCTTCGAGATCGATGGACCAAAGGGGCGGATGCCAGCGGCCGCCGCCGACGGCGGTCTGTCGGCCCACTTCTCCGGTCGCGACGCCGTCCTCGGCGCCCACCGCCTGCTCGCCGATCTGGCCGTGATCTACAACGACGACCCCGCCGCCTCCCGTCGCGGGGTGATCGTCAGTCCTCCGCAGAACTGGGATCCGTCGGGCGCGTTCGCTTCCGCGTTGCTCGCCGGCTTGGCCACGAGCCCGATCCTGCAAGGGGTGACGCTCGACGCCTTCTTCGGATCGGTGGCGGTCGCCAGTACGGGCACCGGCAGTCGAGCAGCACCGATGCTGCGCAAGTTCGGCTCGTCGCCGGCCGGCAATCCGTCGGCGCCCACCTTGCCGGGCGCATCGATCGGCCAGGGCCGTCGCCGAGTCGATGCCTTCGCTTCCGCTCTCGATCCTGCCAATCCCCTGATCGATCGCCTCGACCGCACCCTCTTGGTCTCGGAATCGATCGACCTCCGCGCTCGGGACCGGCTTCGTTACCTCGAAGGCGTCACCGATCAGGTCGGTGGCGAGATCGCCAAGATCGCCATGCCGCAGAACCGGTCGATCACCTTGACGGCCCGACAGGGCGAGATCCCCGTCACCATCACCAGCAGCCTCGACTACCCGGTCCGAGGCGTGCTCCGCGTCGCCAGCGACACCCTCGACTTTCCCGACGGCGCCAGCCAGAACCTCGACCTCGTGCGCCGCAACACCACGTCGCAGTTCACCGTTCGGGCGCAGTCGTCGGGGTCCTTCCCGGTGCGGGTCCGCCTCGAGTCACCCGAAGGGCTCGTGCTGGCCGAGAGCCGCTTCACCGTCCGCTCGACGGCCATCAGCGGCGTCGGCACCGCGCTCTCCATCGGCGCCGGTCTCTTCCTCCTCGTGTGGTGGGCCAACCACCTGCGAGGCCGGAGGTCGCGCCGTCTCGTGCCGGCCGCCACCAAGCAGGGTGGACCTCCCGCGTGACGTCGACAACGTCGCCGTCGGGCGAACCGGAATCGGCCCAACCTCCTGCCCCGGGGCTCGCCCGGGCCACGTTGATCCAAGCCGCCGGAACGACGTTGTCGCGGGTCACCGGGTTCGGACGGATCTTCGCCTTCGCCTATGCGCTCGGTGCCGGCCGCCTCGCCGACACGTACACGCTGGCCAACAACACACCGAACATCCTCTACGAGTTGATCCTCGGCGGCGTGCTGTCGGGCACGTTGGTGCCGGTCTTCGTGCGCGAGCTACGTCGATCGCCCGAAGATGGTGGCGAAGACGCCGGATGGCGGGCCGTCTCGGCGGTGTTCACCTTGGCCCTCATCGCGTCGGCCGTCCTCGCTCTGGCCTTCGTGGTCGTGGCGCCGCTCTTCATCCGCCTCTACACGTTGCGCAACGGCCGCAGCGTCAGTGCCGATCAAATCGCAGTCGCGACCGACCTCCTGCGGCTCTTCGCCCCCCAGGTCTTCTTCTACGGGATGATCAGCGTGACGACGGCCATCCTTCGCGCGCGACGCAAGTTCGCGGCCCCCATGTTCGCTCCCGTGCTCAACAACGTCGTCGTCATCGGGTTGTTCCTGGCCTACCCGACCATCGTCGGCGTCCGGGGGCTGGAGGAGATCCGCTCCGATCGGGGCGCCGTGCTGTTGCTCGGCCTCCTCACCACGGCGGGGGTCGCCGCCATGGCACTCGGGCAGTTCCCGCTGCGGACGGTTCGACGGCACATCCGCTTCGTCTGGGAACCCCGGCACCCGGCGGTGCGCAAGATCCTCGGCTTGTCGGGCTGGACCATCGCCTTCGTCCTCGCCAACCAGGCCGCCCTCTTCGTCGTGTACCTGCTCGCCAACAGCCGCTCCGGTGACGTCACCGTCTACTTCCTGACCTACACCATCTTCCTGCTGCCCCACGGCATCGTGTCGGTCTCGGTGATCTCGGCGGTGCAGCCCGAACTGGCCGACCGGTGGGCCGCCGGCGACATCGATGGCTTCCGCCGCCAACTCGGCCTCGGGCTGCGCACGATCGCCGTCCTCCTCGTGCCTGCGGCCGTCGGCTACGTGGCTCTCGCTCGGCCCATCGTCTCGGTGTTGCTCGAACATGGCGCGCTCGGCGGAGCCGGCGCCGCCCGGGTCGCCGGGACGCTCTCCCTCATGGCGCTCGGCCTCCCGCTGTTCAGCGGGTGGCTCTTTCTCACCTCGGCCTACCAGGCGATGCAGAACACCCGATCCCTGTTTTTCCTCTATCTGGTGGAGAACGGGGTCAATGTCGGAATGGCGATCGCCCTCTATCCCGTGCTCGGAGTGCAGGGGCTCGGTCTTGCCTTCGCCCTCGCCTATGGCGCCGGCACCACAGCCGCCCTCGTCGACCTCCGACGTCGGATCCACGGTCTCGACGGGCGCTCCCTCGGTTCAGCCCTCACCCGCATCCTTGGTTCCAGCGTGCTGATGGGCATTGGCGTCGTCGCTGTGCGCACCTTCGTCGGCAGCGATGCCGGACTTGGCGCCGCTGTGCGTACCGGGGTGGCCACCCTGGCCGGTGTTACCTTCTACCTCGCCGGTTGTCGCATCTTTCGTGTCGGTGAACTGCGTTCGTTGCGAACGCTCAGGAGGAGTGGGTGATCGCAGGCTGGCTCATCAAGGTGCTCGTGGGCATTGCATTGCTCGGCTTTGCCGTCATCGAGCTCGGCTCTCCCCTGGTGACCAGGGCGCAGGCCGACGACGCCGCCCACGAGGTCGCCAACGAAGCTGCATTCCGCCTCCGCGACGTGAACACCCAACAGACGCTCGACGCCGCGTGCGCGGCCGAAGGCACCAAGCAGAACGTCACCGTGGTCGCCTGCGGCATCAACGCCAAGGACGAGATCGAGGTCAAGGTGACGAAGAAGGCGCGGTCGTTCCTCCTCGACAAGTTCGATGCGACCAAGAAGTGGTACACGGCCGAAGCCACGGCCACGGCCACCCGGAAATAGTTCGACCCCAAGGACCCATGACCCGCATCCGCATCGTCACCGACAGCTCGTGTGATCTCCCTCCGGCGCTCGAGTCCAAGCACGAGATCATCATCGTCCCCCTGACGATCCGCTTCGGGAGCGAGGAGTTCGTCGACCGGTTGGACCTGACGCCGAAGGACTTCTGGCGTCGCTGCGCCGCCGCGTCCGTCCTACCCGAGACGGCCGCCCCGTCGCCCGGCGCCTTCGAAGAGGCGTTTCGCAACGCCGCGACCGCCGGCGAGGGCGTCGAGGGCATCGTGTGCATCACCCTCTCGGCTGGCCTGTCGGCCACCTTCCAGGCGGCCGAGCTGGCGGCCAAGAACTTCGCCGCCGGGCCCGGCGTCGGCGTCCCGGTTCGGGTGATCGACTCGAGGACGCTGACGATGGGGCTCGGCAACCTCTGTCTGTCGGCCGCTCGCGTCGCCGAAGAGGGCAAGGGCCTCGATGAGGTCGTCGCCGCGGTCGAAGCCCGCATCCCCCTCACCCGTACGTACGCGGCTCTCGATACCCTCGAAAACCTGAAGAAGGGCGGCCGCATCGGTGGGGCGCAGGCGATGCTCGGATCGATGCTCTCGATCAAGCCGATCATCGACATCACCGGCGGTCAGGTCGAGCAGGAGGCGAAGCAGCGCACCCGCTTGAAGTCACTGCGGTACCTCGCCGACAAGGTGCGCGATCAGCCGGGCGTCGAGAACCTGGCCGTCATGCACGGCGATGCGCCCGACGTCGAGGAGATGCTCGACCTGCTGGGCCAGGTGTATCCCCGCGATCAGATCATCGTCGGCGACCTCGGCGCGGTCATCGGCGCGCATGGAGGGCCCCGGACGATGGGCATCACCTTCCAGCTCCCGGGCTGAGCCCGGAGATGGCTCGGGGTAGGACGGCGGCGTGAGCGTCGTCGAGCCGGATCGCCTGTTGCACGGCCGGTACCGGCTGGTGACGACGATCGCTCGCGGTGGGATGGCCGAGGTGTGGGAGGGCATCGACGACGTCCTCACCCGACCCATCGCCGTGAAGCTGCTCCACACCCACCTGGCCACCGACGAAGCGCTGCGCGAACGCTTTCGCCGCGAGGCCATCGCCGTCGCCCGACTGGCCCACCCGAACGTGGTTGCGACCTTCGACACGGGCGAGGACGACGACGTCGCCTTCATCGTGATGGAGCTGATCCGGGGCGAGACCCTCCGCCATTTGATCGAGAACAATGGTGCCCTTCCCGCGTCCACCACCGCCGCCATCGGCATCCAGGTGGCCGATGCGCTGCAACATGCGCACGACGCCGGCATCATCCACCGCGACATCAAGCCGGCCAACATCCTCGTCTGCGCCTCCGAGCCCGGCAGCCCATTGCAGGTCAAGGTGGCCGACTTCGGCATCGCCCGGGCGACCTCGCAGGACGGGGCCGACCTCACCTTGCCAGGGGCCATCCTCGGCACGGCGAAGTACCTCTCGCCCGAGCAGGTGCAAGGCACCGAACCCGACGCTCGCTCCGACATCTACGCCCTCGGCGTCGTCCTGTACGAGTCGCTCACGGGCCGGCCGCCGTTCGTGGCCGACACCGAGATGGCCACGGCCATGGCCCATGTCCACTCCGAACCGCTCACCCCCCGCCAACTTCGTGCCGGCATCCCTCGGAGTTTGGAGGCCGTTGTCACCCGGGCAATGGCAAAGAACCCGGACGAGCGGTACCAGTCAGCGGCCGAGGTGGCCAGCGCCCTACGGGGCCTCGACTTCGGCGACGACGCCGTTCCGTCGGTCGTGCACGATCCCACGCCGCCGGCGGGCGTCACCGGTTCCTTCCGACAGACCGAACGCACGTGGCTCGTGCCCGCGGCCCTCATCGTGGCCCTCGCCGCGGGGCTCATCGTCGTGGGCATCGTCTTCAGCCGTTCCGACGTCGGCGGCAACCTCCTCGGCACGAGCGACGACCCGCCGCCCGCCGCCGAGACAGCACCGATCACCGGGTTCCGCATTCGCAGCTTCGACCCGCAGGGCAACGACGGGGTCGAGAACGAAGACCGCGTCGGCGCTGCCGCTGACGCCAATCCCGACACCCTCTGGTCGACCGTGAGTTACCGGACGCCCGAGTTCGGCGGCCTCAAGAAGGGCGTCGGCCTCATCCTCGAACTCGGCGCCAAGGAGAAGGTCCGCCGCGTGCGGGTTTCGGGCCCGACGAGCGGATGGAACGCTGCGGTCTACGTCGCCGATCGCCCCGGCGCCAGCATCGACGATTGGGGCAAGCCTGCCCAGGAGCTCTCCGACATCGACGGGAGTGCCACGTTCGAGTTCGAGGCCGTCGAGGGCCAGGCCATTCTCGTGTGGATCACGCGCCTCGGCGACGGCAACCGCGTGGAGATTGCCGAGATCGCGGTGGATCGCTAGGTACCCTCTCGACATCAGCCCGACCTCCCGAGGTGAACCGCCGGACGACTCCGCGCTGGTGGCGGCCGCCCAGACCGGCGATCGAAATGCGCTGGAGGCGTTGCTGCGCCGCCACACCGACCGCATCCACGCAGTCTGCCGGCGGGTCACCGGAAACGACGCCGACGCCGCCGACGCCACCCAGGAGGCCATGATCGCCATCGTGCGGGGCATCGGGCGCTTCGATGGCCGCTCGGCCTTCTCCACCTGGGCCTATCGCGTCGCCACCAACGCCTGCCTCGACGAGCTCCGTCGACGCCGGCGCCGGCCCGAACCCACAGCCGACGAGCATCTCGACTTCGGTACCCCCGTCGGCCGAGGTATGCCCGACGGCTCGACGGAGCTCGACGCCGCCACCGACCGCGCCGACATCGACGGCGCCCTCGCCACCCTCTCCCCGGAGTTCCGTGCCGCCGTGGTCCTTCGCGATCTCCTCGGTCTCGATTACGCCGAGATCGCCGAGATCCTCGAGGTGCCGCCCGGCACGGTGAAATCCCGCATCGCCCGGGGGCGCGCGGCGCTGGCCGACCACCTGAGCCCTGCGGGGAACCCGACGGGGTCCGAAGATCGTCCAAGGACTCGACCGTGACCGCTCCCCACCTCGACGACGACCAACTCTCGTCCCTCCTCGACGAGGATGGCGACCAACCCGCACATCTTGCGGGCTGTGAGACGTGTTCGGCCCGCCTGCGCGGGCTCGCCGAGGCCCGCGACGCCGTCGCCGGAGCCGTCGTTGCGCCCCTACCGGCCTCGGTCATCGACGCACTGGTCGCAAACGCGCTCGCCGCCGCCGATTCCGACGTTTCCGACGTTTCCGACGTTTCCGACGTTTCCGATCGCAGCGTTTCCGGTCACGTTCAGTCCCCGACCTCGCACGAGCTCGACTCCCGACGCCGCCGAATCCGACGGGGTCCGCCGCCGACCTGGCTCCTGAGCGCCGCCGCAGCCATTGCGGTGCTCGCAGGAGTCGCAGGGGTCCTTCGATCCAACAACGGCGCCGGATCCGACGAGTCGGCGTCGACGGCGCTGGCCACCGACCAGGGCGACGCCGGTGCCTCCGCCGGACGAACCGAGCAGAAGTCATCGGCGCCACCTGTCGCCGCCGCCGACCCCGAACTCGTCCGAGGGGACCTCGGCGACCAGGACGATCCGAACCAACTCGTCCAGGCGCTCGCTGGAGGCACCGCTCGCTCGACGACGGCCGCCGGCGGAAGCGCGGCCAGCGCCGAGGCGAGCAGCGCGGCCCCGACCACCTCAGCGGCGGCTTCGGCGGCGGCGTCGCCACGCCAGGCCGATTCCGTCGCAGACGCCGCCGGAGGAGCAACCACGGGCGGCGGCACTCCGACCACGCCGGAACGGGCGCAGTGCCGAACGGCGGCTGAACGCATCGGCGCCGGTCGACTGGGCAGCCTCGAGTCGACCTCGCTCGTCCGGTGGAAGGGGCAGCCGGCCGAGGTGCTGGTGTTCACCCTGATCGAGCCGGCCGAAGGTGTCAGCCGCCAGGCGTTGGTGTTGCGCCGACCGGGGTGCGATCTCCTCGCCGACCCGCGCTTCTGAGCCACAGGGCTGCGCTGAGGGCGCCGATCCCGATCCCTAGCCACGCAGTCACCGGTGCGAGGTCGAGGTGATGACCGGTGGAGATCCACGTGGCCCACACGAGACCCGCCTCGGTCGCGAGGGCGGCGCCCACCAAGAGATGGATGTCGGCGTCGACCGGCCTGGTCACGGTGGCGATCACCTCGCCGATGGCCACACCGAACAGGGCGCCGGCGAGTAGCGGGCGTACACCCGTCAGCTCGTATTCACCGAGGATGACGGCGCCAAGGGTGGCCACCGCAAGGGCGGCGACCATGGCGGCAACGGGCGTGCGCATCGGCGAGGACGCTAGGGCTCCTGTCGCCCCGGCAGGTCGCGGGCGGAGATCGACCCGGCCACCCAGGTACGATCCGGGCATGGCCACGCCTGTTGCGCCCCGCTCCGACGCGACGTCCCCAAGTTTGGGGGTGCCGCCGGCCAAGGCGTCGGCAGACTGGACCGTTCAGGTGGCCGACACCATCGAGTCGGTCGTCGGGTCCGTACGCAACAAGACCGCCGTTCCGCTCGAGACGGTTGCTCGTGCGCTCGTCTACGGCATCATCGTGACGGCAATGGGGACCGCAGCACTGGTCCTCGGCACGATCTTGTCCATCCGACTCCTCGGCTACGTCCTCGAGATCTGGGCGGCGTACGCCATCCTCGGGGGACTTTTCACCGTCGGCGGCATGTTCCTCTGGCGGAAGCGCCGCCCCCAGAGCGCCAAGAACTCCAAGTAGGGACCAGTGGCTGAACCTCGAGACGTCGTCATCATCGGATCTGGCCCTGCCGGCCTGACCGCCGCCATCTATGCGGCGCGGGCGAACCTGCACCCGCTCGTGATCGAGGGGGAGTTGTCGTCGACGAGCGATCAACCCGGGGGCCAGCTGATGCTCACGACCGAAGTCGAGAACTACCCGGGCTTCGTCGAGGGGATCATGGGGCCGGAGCTGATGGCCAACTTCCGCGCCCAGGCCCTGCGCTTCGGCGCCGAGATCCGCACGGTCAAGGCCGGCAAGGTCGACCTCACAGGCCCACCCCACCGCATTTTCGTCGGAGAAGAAGAGATCACGGCCCGAGCCGTCATCGTCGCCACTGGGGCTCAGGCGCTGCTGCTGAACCTCCCCAATGAAGCGCGGCTGATGGGCTACGGCGTGTCGACCTGCGCCACCTGCGACGGGTTCTTCCACCGTGGGTTCGAGATCGCCGTCGTCGGTGGAGGGGATTCCGCTCTCGAAGAGGCGCTCTTCCTCACCAAATTCGCCTCCAAGGTGCACCTGATCCATCGCCGCCAGGAGTTCCGGGCCTCCAAGATCATGCAAGAGCGTGCCCGGGCCAACCCCAAGATCGAGTTCGTGCTCGACACCACCGTCACCGACGTGCTCGGCGATTCCTCGCTCGAGGCCATCGAGCTCGAGAACTTGGTCTCGGGCGAGAAATCGACCTTGCCGATCCACGGGCTGTTCGTCGCTATCGGCCATGTGCCCAACACCCAACTGTTCAAGGGCTGGCTCGAGATGGAGGACACGGGTTACCTCGTGACCAAGCACGGGTCGACGTTCACCAACATCGACGGTGTCTTTGCCGCCGGCGACGTCCAGGACCACGTCTACCGCCAGGCCATCACGGCAGCAGGCTCCGGTTGTATGGCCGCCATCGACGCCGAGCGCTGGCTCGAGGCGACCGGCACCGCCGATCACGAGATCAACGACACGGCCCGCAACTGGTAATTTCTGGTCGCCGGACAACGCGGCGGTGGAATGACCGCCCGTCGCGATGGGTTGACCGTTGGGCTGGGTACGGTCCCACCACCACGATTCGAGGAGACGGCACCATGGCCGACAACATCACCACCCTGACCGACACGAACTTCAACGAAGAGGTCAAGGGTTCTGACGAGCCGGTACTCGTCGACTTCTGGGCGGAATGGTGCGGTCCGTGCAAGATGATCGCTCCGATTCTCGAAGAAATCGCCACCGAGCAGGCCGGCAAGATCCGCATCGCCAAGCTCAACGTCGACGACGCACCGGCGACGGCGCAGCAGTTCCAGGTCATGAGCATTCCCACATTGATCCTGTTCAAGGACGGCGAGATCCAGAAGCGGGTCGTCGGCGCTCGGGGCAAGGGCCAGTTGCTCGAGGAGATCGCAGCATTTCTGTAGAGCTGCTCCCACTCCGGAATGGGGCCCAAGGTGAGGCGGTGCGGGATGTCCAGCACCGCCTCCTTGCGTTGGGCTTCCCGGTCGCCGGCGATGAGCCCGGCGACTATGGGCCCGGCACCACCACTGCGGTCCTGGCCTTCCAGCGCCGGCGAGGTCTGCGGGCTGACGGGGTCTGCGGGAACGACACCTGGTCGGCCCTCGTGGAAGCCAGCTACCGCCTCGGCGACCGACCGCTGTACCTGACGACCCCTCTGCAGCGGGGCGATGACGTCGCCGAACTCCAGCGCCGGCTCGGCTCGCTGGGATTCGATGCCGGTCGAGTCGACGGCATCTTCGGTCTCGCTACCGATCGAGCGCTGGTCGACTTTCAACGCAACGTTGGCCTCGTGACCGACGCCATCTGTGGGCCCGGCACCCTCGCCGGGTTGGCTCGCCTCGGTACCTCCGGCGATGCGCCCGCCTCGGTGGCGACCGTCCGTGAACGCGAGCGACACCGCGGTCGGCCGCACTCCCTCACCGGGCGGACGATCGCCATAGGTGACACGGGGGGCCTCGAGGCCTTGGCCGGCCTCGTCACGACGGCGCTGCGCCACGCCGGCGGAAAGGCCCTCCTCCTCCAACACCCGGATCGCTCCGAGCAGGCTGCGCAGGCCAATGCCGCCGAAGCTGACGCCTACGTGGGACTCTCCCTCGCCGATGCCGCCGGCGGGTGCTCAGCGGCGTACTACCGGTCGCCGTCCGGATGGGAGAGCCCGGAGGGCCGCCGACTGGCCGAAACCATCAATCGCTCGTTGGTTCCGATCCTCCTCGGATCCGACGACGGCGTGCGCGGCATGGCCGTCCCTGTTCTGCGCGAAACCCGGATGCCGGCGGTGGTGGCGGAGCTCGGATCGCCGATCACCGTTGTCGAGCGGGCCGCCGACCTGGCGGGGGCGCTCACGGATGCCTTGCGGCGCTGGGTCGACCCGACCTCCGACGCCTGACGTTGCTTGTCCCCAGCTTTGTCCACAGCATGGGGATGTGCAGTGAGGGTTGAGGGCGTGAAAACCCTCGACTTCACGCCTGGGGCCGGGGTGAACCGCCACTTCCGCCGCCTTCGGTCATCGCCCGATAAATACGCTCGAGGTCCTCGAGGGTCGCAAAGTCGATGACCAGTCGACCCTTCTTGGCTCCGACCTCAACCTTCACGCGCGTGTCGAGGTAGCCCGAGAGCAGGTCCTCGAGCTCCAACAGGCCTGGCGGCCGCAGGGCCTTTCCGGACGGTGGGCGGGCACCGGACCCGCTCGGCGTGCCGCCGAGTTGACCGGCGAGTTCGTTCCGTGAGCGCACCGCCTCCTCGACCTCTCGGACCGACAGCCCGTCGGCCACGGCTCGCTTGGCCAGTGACTCCTGGAAACCTCGATCCGGCGTCCCGAGTAAGGCCCGAGCGTGGCCGGCACTGAGCTGGGCCTCGGCCACGAGTCGCTGAATCGTGGGAGGAAGCTGAAACAGCCGGAGCCCGTTCGACACTGCTGACCTGCTCTTTCCCACCCGAACTGCGACCTCGTCGTGGGTGAGATGGAAGTCTTCGATCAGCTGCTGATAGGCCGCAGCCTCCTCCAGGGCGTTCAGATCTTGACGGTGAAGGTTCTCCACCAACGCCTGCTCGAGGCTCGACACGTCGGAGGTGGCGCGCACGATCGCCGGAATGGTCTGCAGTCCGGCGCGCTTGGCCGCTCGCCACCGTCGCTCGCCGGCCACCAGCTCGTAGCTGCCATCAGCCTCCGCCGGCCGCACGAGAATGGGTTGGAGTACGCCGAGCTCGCGCACCGACGCCGCCAGCGACGCCAAGGATTCCTCGTCGAAGTGACCTCTTGGCTGGAAGGAATTGGCAGTTATGGCTCCCACGGGAAGCTCCAGGAGAGCCGACGTTCCTTCGTTGGCGATCTCCGTAGGGATGAGCGCCCCTAACCCTCTACCCAACCCGCTGCGGCGTGCCACCGGAGACCTCCTTGGCTAGTTCACGGTACGCAAGCGCGCCCCGGGACGACGGATCGAAGACGATGATCGGCTGGCCGAACGAAGGCGCCTCCGACAGGCGCACCGTCCGCGGAATGACGTTCCGACACACCTTCGTCCCGAAGTGGGTTCGGACCTCATCCGCCACTTGCTCGGCCAACTTCGTTCGGGCGTCATACATCGTCAGCACGATCGCCGAGACCTCGAGTTTCGGGTTCAGGTTCGACTGGACCAGATTGACGTTCCGAAGGAGCTGCCCGAGACCCTCGAGGGCGTAATACTCGCACTGGATGGGGACGATCACTTCCGTTGCCGCTGCGAGACCGTTGACGGTCAGCAGCCCGAGCGACGGCGGGCAATCGATGAGCACCATGTCGTAGTCGTCGCGCACGTCCTCGAGGGCTCGCTTGAGCCGCATCTCACGACTGAAGGCGGGCACGAGTTCGATTTCTGCACCTGCGAGGTCGATCGTCGCCGGAGCCACGTACAGGTTTCGCAGCGAAGTGGGCTCCACGCAATCGTCCATGGCGACATCGTGAAGGATGACGTCGTAGATGGAGTGCTCGAGATTTCGACTGTTGATCCCGAGGCCAGTGGTCGCATTTCCTTGTGGATCGAGGTCGACGACGAGGGTCCGGTAGCCCAATACTGCCAGGCTGGCCCCGAGATTCACCGTGGTCGTGGTCTTGCCCACCCCGCCCTTCTGATTGGCGATCGCCAGGATGCGCGGGAGGGGGCGTGCGAAATGGTCCGATGCCCGAGGGGCGATGACCGGACGTTTCTGGGCGACCGCCGGAGTTGGCGGCGCCGGGTGCTCTTCCGGCGGGAGAGGCGATGTCGTTCGTTCGCCGGGTAGCTCGGGCATAGTCGGGGGCTTGGGCTGATAGCCGCCAAGTTTTGCCGAGCCGACCGGCCCTGACGTTCCATCGGCATGGTCCGATCCGTCACGCGGCTCAGGCTCCGGCGTGTCGCCAGGCGAGCTGGGGGGCGAGCTCGCGTGGGGAGAGTCCATTCCATTCGGCGTTGGCGCGTCCTGCTCGGACGGGGACCCGGCGCTGCCGGCACCGGTCAAAGGAGGAGCGTCAAGCGGCCTCTCCAGCTCGTGGCCGGTGCGCGGAGCGAGCTCTGACAACTCCTGCCAGGAGAAGGCCTGGCCCGGCAACGCCGCTTCCGGCCGGACGCCCTCGCTCTCGCTCCGGCTCTGGCCTCCCGCTTCGCCGGGAACGTCGGCTTCTGCGTGCTGCTCCGCACGGAGCCGCTCGAAGATGCTTCGGCCGCGAGCGGCAACGTCTTCATCGGACAAGCTCACCTCGGCATCATTCCTGACTTCGTTTGCAAAGGCAAGCACCCTCCCAGGTTGTTTCACGTGAAACACGCTGCCCACGTTGTGGAGACACCCGGACGAATGCGCCCTGGTTTCACGTGAAACACCTACCAGAGTGGGGAACGCGCCTGCGCCTTGCTGCTTCTGGGATATACCCCATCGAGAGGCGCCGTCTTCGAGAACACCGAGATGCTCGGAGCTTGCCCTTCCGACAGCAGCAGTCCCACACGGCGGAGCGCCGTTGCATCCCATCGGGCGCTCCCGCCCTCGGGAGGGTCGGCGACCGCCAGGCGGCCACCGACTCGGACGAACCCGGCGGCACACTCAGCCGTCATCTGAGGTACGGCGAACGACCGGGAGACGACCACGGCAAACCGCTCCCGGAGGCGACCGTCGTGGGCGGCGATCTCCGCACGCTCCCGGACGACCGTCACCCGGCTTCCCCAGCCCAATGCTGCAACCGCCGACGCCAAAAACGAGGTTCGTCGACGATTGGCGTCGAGCAGGACCCACGATACGGAGGTGTCGGCTGCGGCCAGCAAGAGGCCGGGGACGCCGCCGCCACTGCCGAGATCGAGCGCAGGGCTCTCGATTGTCCCCAAGGCATCCAAGAAGAGGCCCGCAGAGGCGTCGTGGGCGCCGAGCGAACCTGGACCCAAAAAGCCGAGCGCCCTGGCCTGGGCCAGGGCGCTCCGTACATCCTCGTGCATGATGCTGCCGATCAGCCGGGTGAAACCACGACCCGGCGGCGGGGCTCCTCCCCGTCAGAACTGGTGGTCACGCCGTCGATGTCGTTGCAGGCGTCGTGAATGATCTTCCGATCGGCCGGGGACATCGGCTCGAGTCTCACCGGCGAGGCGCTCGACAGCACGTCCTCGGCGACTTTCTGGGCGAACTTCTGCAGCGCTTCCTTCCGGCGCTGGCGATACCCGCTCACATCGACCAACACCCGGCCGGAGCGGGCGCCAGTTTGGCGCTGGACCGCGCTCCGGGTCAGCTCCTGCAGCGACTGGAGGGCCACGCCCTTCGGGCCGATCAGCAACCCGAGATCGCCACCCTCGATACGCACTTCAACCGTGTCCTCGTCGAGGGTGTGACTGGTAACGGTTGCCTCGGGCGCACCGAAGCGCTCGACGACGCCTCGCAGGAACGCCGCCGCCACCTCGCCCTGCTCGGCAATCGGAACATCCTGTTCGGTCTCGCTCACGCGGGCCTCTCTCTCTTCAGCACTTGCGGTGGACGGACGCGCAGCCCCGGACCGGCGCGGGGAACGGTCATTGCGGCGCGGCGCAGGGGCCGAGGAAGGTGCATCGGCACCCGGGGTGCCTACCTTCTCCGACGCGGAGTCGGCCGAGGGCTCGCTCCGATCGCTCTTGACCTCTTTGGACCCTGGAGACTTGCGTCCTCGCCCGCGGCGCTCGTCCTTGGCTCGAGGCGTCGTGGGGCGCACCCGGGCTCGAACCCTAGCTTCGGTTCGAAGTCGTCCGAACAATCCCGTCTTTGGCTCCTCTACCACCTCGTACTCGGCGTCGGCGACGTCAACGCCCAGTTGGTCGAGGGCAGCCTCGATCGCTTCTTCCACGGTCTTTCCCGTGGTTTCGACCCATTCCATTCAGCGGCGCTTCTTCTTTTTGTTCGAGGGACGGTTGGCAATACGGGCCGGCGGGCCGGCGGCGGCGGCGGCCGCACCTCCAGCACCTCGCACCGTAGGAATGTTCTTCCCGCTGCCGGGCCCTCTTCCGTTGGTCGGGGGTCCGGCGGGGGCAGGACGCATCGGCTTCGCCGGGCGCTCGATCACTCTGCTCGAGACGTCACGACTCGCAGGGTTGGCCGTCCCCCCGGCCGGCGAGAGGCTCGGGTCCATCTTGTAGATCAACTTCTGTTGGCCGATCCGAAAGATGCTCGAGACGAGGAAGTAGACGTTGAGGCCAGCCGGCAGCGTGAAGCCGAACACCAGGTACATCAGCGGCATGACCTTGGTCATCTGTTGCATCTGCTTGGCCATCGGGTTGTCGTCCCCGGTGCTCTGGGGCGCTCGGCGGCTGATCATCCGCTGTTGGTAGTACCCGCTGGCCACGACCCCGACGATGAGCACCAGGAAGGGGAGTGACGTGACGAACGAGACCTTGAGGACTTCGCTGGCAGATTTTGCCAGGTCCATTCCGAAGGCCCGCATGTGAGTCTCGCCCACCAGCGACTTGTAGAGCACGGACCCGTGATCCAGATACTTCGGATCGAACGTTCCCTTCCTCACCAGGAGGTCGTTGATCCGGATGTCTTTCGGCGCCCGGTGCACCAAGCCTCGGATGACGTTGTACATGATGAACAACACCGGCATCTGGAGGAGCAGCGGAAGGCAGCCACCCACCGGGTTGGCCCCGTGCTCTTTGAAGAGCGCCATGGTCTCTTCGTTGAGCTTGGCCTTGTCGTTCTTGTGCTTGGCCTGCAGTTTCTTGAGCTCGGGTTGCAGCTTCGTCATCGCTGCCATCGACCGCATTCCCTTGGCGTTGAGCGGGAACAGCAGCAGCATCACCGACAACGTGAGCAGAGCGATGGCGATGGCGTAGTTGTCGACGAGGCCGTAGAAGAAGTTCAGGAGCCCGGCCAGGGCGCTGAACACGATGTCGAACATGGAATGGCTTCCTAGTCGGGGACGGGGTCGATGCCGTAGCCACCCCAAGGGTGGCAGCGGGAGAGACGGCGGGCGGTGAACCACAGACCCCGGAGGGCACCATGGCGTTGGATGGCTTCCGCGCTGTAGACGGAGCAACTGGGAACGAAGCGGCAGGGGCTGGGTCGGCCGGCCCGCAGTGCTTGATACAGCCCGATCCCGCCAACCAACGCCCGCGCTCCCGCCGGCGCCCGCCGGCCGCGTTTCTCAACCATCAAGACGACCGGTGGAGGAGGGAAGCGCCTGCAATGCGTGGCTGACCAGGGCTTTCAGGTCGGAGGAGGAGAGGAGTGCGGCTGCCGGTTGCGCACCGATGAGGTAGGCGCCAGGCGGGGGCTGGAGTTGCGAGACCACGGTCCGGAGTCGCCGTCGCAGGCGATTCCTGACGACGGCATTCCCGACCCGTTTGGCAATCGCGTAGGCGACCCGGGGCGGCTCGTCGAGCGTCGCCGCGACCCGAGAAACCGTCAGTGGGCCCGACCGGACACGGTCGCGAGTTCGCCCAAGGGCGGCAAAGCTCGCCGGGTCGGACAGGCGCCAGACTGGGGTCGGCGACAGCCGGGACGGATCAGGCGGAGAGGCGATGGCGGCCCTTGTCACGACGGCCCTTCAGCACGGCCCGGCCGGCCTTCGTGGCCATACGGTGGCGGAACCCATGCTTCTTGGCCCGCTTCCGGACGTTGGGTTGGAACGGTCGCTTCACAAGTCCTCCTGCTCCCGGGCACCGAGGTGTCGGCCAGCGGCTCGACCCCATCGGTTGGCGTCTGCGGGCGCGTTGGCCGGAGGCCGCGACGCCACCCACCACGGTAGCGGTCCAGGGCCGGTTTTTTCCATCCGGCCCGTAGAACCGTGGCCCGACCGGTGCTACCTTGCTCCCTTCGCCGATGCCGTTTGGATGGCAACGACTGGTCGATCTTCCCCCGTCCAGTTGGAGTATCCACAGGTGTGGACGGCATTGTGGACAACCGAGGCCCAGGGGAGGCTGAAGCGCAGGTGACGGACGCCGAACGGCTGTGGATGGCGTGCTCGGATGCGCTGCAGGATCAAGTCTCCGACTCGACCTGGAAAACGTTCTTCCAGGGCATTCGACCGGTGTCGTACACCAGCGATCGGCTCGTCCTTGCCGTCCCCAATCCCCTCGTCAAGGAGCGGCTCGAGGGCCGATACCTGGCACTCGTGCAAGACGCCGTCGCCGGGTTGGCCGGCGGGGGCGTCGACGTCGAGCTCGAGGTACGAACCGAGGCCGGCGACCAACAGGACGTCGCCGACGAGCCTCTGACCAGCACGAACGGGAATTCCGCGGCTCCGGCGAGCAGGCGCGGTACCTCCAGCGCCAACCCGACAAAGACGGCCCCGGACAGGGGATCGGCGCAGCTCCCGATCAACCCGAAGTACACCTTCGAGACCTTTGTCATCGGCGCATCGAACCGCTTCGCCCACGCCGCCGCCCTCTCCGTGGCCGAGACCCCCGCCAAGAGTTACAACCCCCTCTTCATCCACGGTGAGGCTGGCCTGGGCAAGACCCACCTCCTCCACGCCATCGGCCATTACGTCGGCGAGCACTACCTGAACAAGACCATCCGGTACGTCTCGACCGAGACGTTCATGAACGAATTCATCGACGCCATCCGGACGAACACCACCTCGGCCTTCAAACGTCGCTACCGGGAATGCGATGTGCTCCTCGTCGACGACATCCAGTTCCTCGAGAACAAGGAAGGGACCCAGGAGGAGTTCTTCCACACGTTCAACACGATCTATGGCGCCGGCGGCCAGGTGGTGATCACCTCCGATCGTCACGCCAAATCGCTGGTGACCCTCGAAGAGCGTCTCCGTAGTCGGTTTCTCTCCGGCCTCATCACCGATGTGCAGCCGCCCGACCTCGAGACCCGCCTCGCCATCCTCGGGAAGAAGGCCGAGAGCGAGAGCGCCCACCTCCCCGACGATGTGCTCGAGTTCATCGCCATCCACATCAAGAACAACATTCGCGAGCTCGAGGGGGCGTTGGTCCGAGTGTCGGCCTTCGCCAGCCTCAACCGTGAGCCCCCCACACGGGCGCTGGCCGAGCGTGTGCTCGCCGACATCGTCAGCGCCGACGAACCTCGGCCCATCACGCCCAAGCTCATCCTCGACACCACCGCCGAGACCTTCGGATTCAGCGTGGAGGAGCTCTGCGGCCCCAACCGCCGGCGCCCGCTGGTGATGGCCCGCCAGATCGGGATGTATGTCTTTCGCGAGCTGACCGACTTCAGCTATCCGGCGATCGCCCGCGAGTTCGGCGGCCGAGACCACACCACGATCATCCACGCCGTCGAGAAGATCAGCGGCCAGATGAAGGAACGCCGACACATCTATGACCAGGTCACCGAGCTCATGCACCGCATCAAGAAGGGTGCCTGATGACCATTCACTGCGCGACGGACATCCTGGGGTTGGCGATGTGTCGGACCTTTGTGATTTCGGGGGATGGCGGCGGGTTGTCCACCGGCAACCTCCGAAGCTGTCCCACCCCTGTGAGAACCTGGGGATGGCCCCGCACACCAACACAGGTGGCCTGAGCAGCCATGTTCGTGTGTTGTCCACAATCCACAGCTCCTATTACTGCTACTGCAGTTTTCTATCTAAAGAGAAGAGAAGAGGCCCGGTGAAGTTCCGCTGCGAACGCGACACCCTGGTGGAAGCCCTGAACACGGCGGGGCGCGCGGTTGCCACGCGGGGAGGCGCCCTTCCGGTGCTGTCCGGCGTGCGCCTGGAAATCGCCGGAAACCAACTGCGCCTGGCGGGCAGCGACCTCGATCTGACGATCCAGGTCGACATCGAGGTCAACGGGATCGCCGACGGCGTCTCGGTGCTTCCTGCCCGGTTGATCGCCGACATCGTCCGGGCCCTCGAGCCGGGGGCGGTCACGTTCGAGTCGGGCGATGAGGAGGTCCGCGTCACATCGGGTCGCTCCCAGTTCGCCGTACGCATCCTTCCGGCCGACGAATTTCCCCGCCTGCCCTTCCCCCCCGAAGGCGACACCGCCGCCCACGGAGACGCCGTCACGCTGGTGGCCTCCGAGCTCGCAGAGGCGCTCCGCCAGGTCGTCCGGGCCGCCAGTTCCGATGACAGCCTCCCCGTCATCAGCGGCGTCCTGATGACGTCCGAGGGCTCGGGGCTTCGGCTCGTCGCCACCGACCGCTACCGCCTCGCCGTGCGCGGCCTCCCCGGTACCAACATCCTCCGGGAGAACCAGCACGTGCTCGTGCCCGGCCGAGCGTTGTCAGAACTGCAGCGCCTGCTCAACGGGGCCGACGAGGTAACGCTGCGGCTTGGCGACCGCGATGCGTCCTTCGAGGTCGGCACGGTCCGCCTCACGACCCGCCTCATCGAGGGCGAGTTTCCGCCCTACCAGAAGCTCATTCCCGAGAGTTATCCGAACCGCCTGTATGTCAACCGAGAAGCGTTGCTCGATGCCGTGCGTCGGGTCCGTCTCCTCGTCAAGGACGCCATCACCCCGGTGCGGGTGTCGTTCCGGGCCGACGGGGTCGAGTGCACCGTCATCACCCAGGAACTCGGGCAGGCCACGGAAGACCTCGACGCCAAATACGAGGGAACCGAGCTGGTCATGGGGTTCAACCCGTCATTCTTGATCGATGGCCTGGAAGCCGTCGGGGGCGACGAGATCGTCCTCGAGACCCTCGATCCCATGAAGCCGGCAACCGTACGGAGTACCGAGGGCGGGGACTACCTGTACCTCCTGATGCCCGTGCGCCTCACCAACTGAGGAGGGCCGCGCCATGCGGGTCACCCGCCTGTGGCTGACGAACTTCCGCAACTACGAGACCCTCGAGTTCTCCCCCGACCCGGATGGGCTGACCGTCGTGGTCGGCTCGAACGGGGAGGGCAAGTCGAACCTGCTCGAGGCCATCGGCTACCTCGCGACGCTGGCGTCGTTCCGTGGAGCGCCGGGTGAGGCCCTCATCCGCCAAGGTTGTGGGTCGGCCGTCGTGCGGGCCGAGGGTGACCGCGACGGCCGCCAATTGTTGATCGAGGCCGAGCTGCACGCCAGCGGGCGTGACCGGGTGCAGGTGAACCGTCAACCACTGAAACGCACACGGGATCTCCTCGGTGCGTTGCGGGTGAGCGTCTTCGCGCCAGACGATCTCGTCCTCGTCAAAGGGGGCCCGGGGGAGCGACGCCGATTCCTCGACGACGCTCTGGTCGGGCTGCACCCCAAGCACGATGCGGTCCAACGCGACCTCGATCGGGTGCTCCGGCAACGCAACGCACTGCTCCGCCAGAGTGGTGGCCGGGTGACGGGCGAGGTGGAGAGCACGCTCGACGTGTGGGATGCCAAGTTGGTGTCGGCGGGCGCCGCGCTGGTGGCGGCGAGGGAAGACCTGGTGGTCCAGTTGGAACCGGAGATCTCCAAGGCCTACGACCAGGTCGCTCACACGGCGGCCGATGTGGTGGTCACCTATCAGCGGTCATGGAGCGGTGACCTGGCGGCGGCCGTAGCTGCATCCCGCCCGGACGACCTCCGGCGGGGCGTCTCCCTGGTGGGCCCCCACCGCGACGATGTGGCCTTGTCGATCGGAGGGTTGCCGGGCCGCACCCACGCCTCGCAGGGCGAGCAGCGCTCGCTTTCCCTGGCGCTGCGTCTGGCGGTCCATCGCATCGTCGGCGAGGCCGTGGGAGCTCCTCCGATCCTCCTGCTCGACGACGTGTTCTCCGAGCTCGACCCGGATCGGTCCGAGGCCCTCCTGGCCCACCTCCCACGGGGTCAGGCCCTGCTGACCACCGCCGGGCTCGTCCCGGAGTCGGCCCGCCCGGCAAAGGTCGTCCGGGTGCAGAACGGAGCCCTCCGTTGACCTCCCGGCGCGGTGCCGATCCCGCCGACTGGGAGCGGCGTTTCAAGAGCCGTCCCCGTCCGGTGAAGGACAGTCTCGAGCATCTGGCGAGGCGCCTCGGGGCGCCGACGGCGTCGTCGCTCGGGGCGGTGTTCTCGCAGTGGGAGCACGCCGTCGGCGCGACCGTCGCCGCCCACGCTCGCCCCGTGTCGTTGAGCGATGGCGTCCTGGTCGTCGCCGTCGACCAACCGGGTTGGGCCACCCAACTGCGCTACCTCTCGAGCGACCTCATCGCCCGTCTGGGCGACGTCGCCGGCGAGGGCGTTGTGAGTCGGATCGACATCCGCGTGGAGGACGGTTCCCAGAAGCGGAAACGACCCCCGTTCCGGGCCTTCTAGAGGCACCTGGCCGGCCCGTCCCTCTGGTACAATTCCATCATTGCAATTCCGATCCGCTGGGCCCTGTGACCAGGGAGTTCGCGATCAAGAGTTGCCATTTCCATCCCGCGAAATCGTGAGGTCGCGCCCGTGGCGCAGCAGGTAGGTCCCGACACCCCCGACGAGGCTGCGAGAAAGACGGCCAAAGCTCGCAGCGACGGCTCCTATGGGGCCGAGAACATCGATGTCCTGGAGGGGCTCGAGGCCGTCCGTCGGCGCCCGGGGATGTACATCGGCTCGACCGGCCTGACCGGCCTCCACCACCTCATTCGCGAGGTGGTCGACAACTCCGTCGACGAGGCCATGGCCGGTCACTGCGACCGCATCGACATCACCCTGCTCGCCGAGGGCGGCTGCCGGGTGGTCGACAATGGTCGAGGCATCCCCGTCGAGCCCTACACCAAGGGCCAACACAAGGGAAAGAGCACGCTCGAGGTCATCCTCACCGTGCTGCACGCCGGTGGGAAGTTCGGTGGCGGTGGCTACAAGGTCTCCGGCGGTCTCCATGGCGTCGGGGTGTCCGTGGTCAACGCCCTGTCGAAGAAGCTCGTGGCCGAGATCGACAAGGACGGCAATCGCCACCGCATGGTGTTCGAGAACGGCGGCAAGCCCACCGGCAAGATGGAAGTCGTCGGGCCGGCGCCGCGAGGTCGCCGTGGCACCACGATCACCTTCTTCCCGGACGCCGACGTGTTCGCCTCCGAGGGCACCGATTTCCGTGCCCAGACCGTCATCGAGCGCCTCCAGACCTATGCCTTCCTGAACAAGGGTCTCGAGATTCGCTTCGAGGACGAGCGGGCCGAGGCCTCCGAGGATCATCGCAAGGTCACGTTCAAGTATCCCGGGGGCATCGCCGACTTCGTCCGCCACCTCAACCAGTCGAAAGAGCCGCTCTTCACCAAGGTCGGGCACTACGAGGTCATCGACGCGGAGTCCGAGGTCGAGTTCGCCTTTCAGTGGAACACGGGCTTCTACGAGGGCATCCACTCCTACGTGAACGGCATCGAGACGATGGAGGGCGGCACCCACGAGGAGGGCTTCCGCAAAGCACTGACGATCACGGTCAACAAGTACGCCCGGGCGAAGAACCTGTTGAAGGAGAAGGACGAACCCCTTGCCGGCGAGGACATCCGTGAGGGCCTCACCTGCATTCTGGCGGTGAAGATCCAAGAACCCCAGTTCGAGGGCCAGACGAAGTCGAAGCTCGGCACCATCGCCGTGCGCTCGACCGTCGAGAAGGCGACGAACACCAAGCTCGCCGAGTGGCTCGAAGAGCACCCGACCGAGGGCAACAAGATCGTCAAGAAGGCGATCGACGCCATGCGCGCGCGGCACGCGGCCAAGTCGGCCCGCGACACGATCCGTCGCAAGTCGAGCCTCGAAGGCGCCGGCCTGCCCGGCAAGCTGACCGACTGCCGCACGAACAACGCCGCCGAGTCGGAGTTGTTCATCGTCGAGGGCGACAGTGCAGGCGGTTCGGCCATCCGGGCCCGCAACCCCGAGAACCAGGCCATCCTGCCGATTCGCGGCAAGTTCCTGAACGTCGAGCGGGCGCGGATCGACAAGATGCTCAAAAACGCCGAGGTCCAGGCGATGATCCAGGCCATCGGCGCGGGGCTGGGCGAGGAGTTCGACCCGGCCAAGATCCGCTACGGCAAGGTCATCATCCTGGCCGATGCCGATGTCGACGGCAGCCACATCCGGACTCTGCTGCTGACGTTCTATTTCCGCCAGATGCGGGCGCTCATCGAGGGGGGCCACGTCTACGTGGCCCAACCGCCGCTCTACTCCACGCTCGTCGGCAAGGAGAGCGTCTACCTCAAGGACGATCCCGCCAAGGACGTCTTCATGGGCGCCAACCCGAATCACAAGAACGAGTTCGCTCGCCTCAAAGGTCTCGGCGAGATGGACTGGGACGAACTCGGCACGACCACGATGGCTGCCGACAAACGCACGCTGCTGCAGGTGAACATCGAGCAGGCGGCGTTGGCCGACGAGGTGTGTTCGATCCTCATGGGCGACGACGTCGAGCTGCGCAAACAGTTCATCGTCAGCAACGCCAAAGACGTCCGGTTCCTGGACATCTAGGGGCTTAGGACATGAGCGACGTCACCACACCACCGCCCGCCGGACCGCCTCCGAGCGACGGCGGCGATCCGCCCGAGCGACTCTCGGTCGAGCCCATCGAGATCCAAGAGGAGATGGAGCGCTCGTTCCTCGAGTACGCCATGTGGGTCATCGTGCAGCGGGCCTTGCCCGACGTACGCGATGGGCTGAAGCCCGTCCACCGCCGCATCCTCTACGGCATGCACGATCTCGGGGTGCGTCCCGACCGGCCGCGCATGAAGTGCGCCCGCGTCACCGGCGACGTCATGGGCAAGTGGCACCCGCATGGCCAGTCGGCCATCTACGACGCCCTCGTCCGCATGGCCCAGCCCTTCTCGCTGCGCCATCCGCTCATCGACTTCCACGGCAATTACGGCTCGCAGGACTATCCGGCCGCCGCCGAGCGATATACCGAGTCGCGTCTCGGCCAACTGGCGACCCACATGCTCGCCGGCATCGACGAGGACACTGTCGATTTCACCGCCAACTACACCAACGAGTTCGAAGAACCGACGGTGCTGCCGTCACGGTTCCCCAACCTGCTGGTCAACGGCAGCCAGGGCATCGCCGTGGCCATGGCCACGAACATCCCGCCCCACAACCTGGGCGAGGTCATCGACGGCACCCTGCACCTCATCGACAATCCCGAGGCGACCGCCGACGACCTCATGCAGTTCATCAAGGGCCCCGACTTCCCGACCGGCGGACTGATTCTCGGGCGGGCCGGCATCATCGAGGCGTATCGGACGGGCCGCGGCTCGATCCGTGTGCGGGCCCGGGCCGAGATCGAAGAGACCAAGACCGGCGGCTCCCAGATCGTCGTCACCGAACTGCCCTACCAGGCCAGCGCGGCGACGCTCGAGCAGAAGGTGGCCGAGCTCGTCAACGCCCGCGAGCTCGACGGCATCCGCGACATCCAGAACCTCAGCGCCGGCATCGACACCAAGATCGTCTTCCCGCTCAAGCGCGACGCCAACGCCAACGTGGTGCTCAACAACCTGTTCAAGCAGACCAGCCTGCAGACGAGCTTCGGCGTGAACATGGTCGCTCTGGTCGACGGGGTGCCTCGCACGCTCAACCTGGTCCAGATGCTGCAGCACTACATCGCCCACCAGGTCGATGTCATCACCCGGCGCTCGCAGTACCGACTGAAGAAGGCCCAGGATCGGGCCCACATCGTCGAAGGCCTCCTGAAGGCGCTCGACATGATCGACGCCATCATCACCTTGATCCGCGGCTCGGAGGATCGGCCGGCGGCCCGCGAAGGTCTCATGGCGGCCCCGTTCGAATTCAGCGAGATCCAGGCCAACCACATCCTCGACATGACGCTCGGTCGACTGACACGCCTCGGTCGCAGCGACCTCGAGAAAGAGATGGCCGAGCTCCGCGAGACCATCGCCGAGCTCGAGTCGATCCTCAACGACCCGATCAAGCTGCGGGGCGTCATCAAGACCGAGATGACCGAGATCCGCGATCAGTTCGCCACCGACCGCCGCGCCGAGATCACCTACGACCCGGGCGAGTTGAACGCCGAGGACTTCATCGACGACGCCCCCCTCGTCGTCACCATGACCAAGGCGGGCTACATCAAG
>JBKJLN010000018.1:0-4535 GCA_046596935.1 Acidimicrobiales bacterium | reverse complement strand
GCGATCGTCGAGGTCCTTGCGGTCGATGTCGAAGTGCTGATCCTGCAGAGCGTGGGTCAGTTCGTGGACAAGTGTGATCCGAACGTTCGGTGTCAGCTTCTCTCCCCGCACCACGAGGTCGTCCGACTCGGTGTCGTAGAACCCGGCGACAGCATCGCCATAGAGCGACTCGACCGCCTTTTCGAGATCGATGCCCCGCTCCAGCAGACCAAGACCTTCGAGGACACGCTGGGTGGTGAGGAGTTCTTCCCTCGCCTTGGCCGAGTCGGCATCCTCCTCGCCCTTGAGCCGCGCTCGGAACGCAGCGTCATCGAGCAGGGTCACGCGGACCGGCCGGGTGTAGGTGAGCCCTCTGGCCTGTTGTACGAAGCGCATGAGCTCGGGAATGACCCGCTCGACCTCGGGAGCGTCGGCACCGAGGCGTTGGTCGGGAGAGACTTCGACGGTTCGCCCAGGAGGGTCGGCCTGGCTCGGCGCCGAGGTCGCGGGAGCCTCTGTCGTCGGAAGAGGGGTCCCGCCGCCGTCGGCCGGAGCCGCGGACGTCGTGGTGCTGGTGCCTGCGGCGACGCCTTTGGATCCACCGGTGTCATCGCCGCCGATCACCGCCGCCGACCCCAATCCGGCGATCAACAACACCGCCACCACGATGGCCAGGGCGACGACCGACCGGTGCGACGGCGAGGGAGACGGCGGGGGGAGCGCCACGGCGCCGCCAACGGCGGCCGGTGCGGCATTGAGACACGAGGAGCACGGCCCGGGGCCGAGATTCGACTGGCCGCACTGACAGGTCCACGCTTCGAGCACCCCAGTACTGTGGGCCATCGGAGGCCCGCACGCGAATCGCCCCGCCGGCCTGGGGTTGTCACCTGGTCATTCCGGGCCGTTACAGATGACGCCAAAGGGCCATATGGCGACGTTGCGTGGCGACGTATGTTCATTGCGTGACCTGGTGGTCGGTGGTCCAGTGGATGGAACTCGGGGCGTTCGCCATGCTGGGCGTGGTGGCCATCGTGCAGTGGCAGCGGCACAGCGGCAAGGCCGCTGCCCGGCTGGCACAGGCCTTCGGCCTCATCGGCGCCTACGTGGTGCTCCGTCGCTTCCTCCCCGACGATCCAACGGGGCTGGCGCTCTGGGCAGCCAAGGTGCTGATCGTGGCCCTGGCGCTCTTCCCGTTCTGCCTCTACCGGTTCACTGGAGCCTTCACCTCCTCCTCCCGTCGCAGCGACATCGTCGCCCGCGTCGCCACTGCCGCTGTCATCCTGGCGACCCTCTGTCTGCCGACCTTGGCGCGTGCTCCGGAGCGTCTGCCTGCGTGGGCGGTGCTCTACCGGATCGCCTTCGTCGCTGACTGGACGGCACTGTCGGCGATGGCGAGCAGCCGGCTCTGGCGGTCCGGACGCCGACAACCAACGGTGATCCGCCGGCGCATGCGAACCCTCGGGCTGGCCGCGGCCGTCCTCAACCTCGCCATCTTCACGGCAGCGTCCTCGACCGACCCCAGATCGGGCGTCTTCGCCGTCAGCGCCCAGATCCTCGGCCTCGTGGCCACCGTGCTCTTCGTCCTCGGATTCGCCCCGCCCAGCGTCTTGCGGGTTCTCTGGCGCCGGCGCGAGGTCGCAGCGTTCCACCGAGCTGAAGCCGATTTGATGGTGGCGAGCTCCTCGGCGCAGATCGCCGACATCGTTCTTCCTCATGCAGCCGAGCTCGCCGGTGCTCAGGCTGCGGTCCTCCTCGATGCCGACGGATCGGCGCTCGCTCAGCTGCGGATCAGCGACGAGGAAGTCGCCACCTTGTCTCGAACACTTGCGGAAGAAGGTCGAGCCAGTGTCTCCAGAGTCACCATCCCTGGGCTGGTAGCCATCCGGCTCCGCGATGGCTGGCTCGCCCTCACCACCTCGGAGTCAACGCCGTTCTTCGGGGCCGGCGAGTTCGACCTCCTCGCGTCGCTCGCGCACTTCGCCGGCCTGGCGCTCGAGCGCGCCGAACTCGTCGAGAGCGAGCGCGCCGGCCGAGAGGCGCTGGTCGAGCGCGAGGCGCAGTTGTCCGAAGCCCAGCGGACCGCCCATCTCGGCAGTTACAGCTGGGATCTCCGCAGCGACGCCGCCTGGTGGTCGGACGAGATGTACCGCGTACTCGGGTTCACCCCTGGTCAGCCCGATGCTCGTCGCTCCTTCATCGACCGGGTCCACCCCGACGACCGTGACCGGGTCCTGTCCCAGCGCAACGCCATCAGGTACACGTCGGAGCCGATGGTCAACGAGTGGCGCATCGTCCTGCCCGACGGCGAGGTCCGTTGGTTGCAGGCACGGGCGCGACCGGTCAGTGAGAACGGTGCGACGGTGTCGGTGCACGGCACCATCCAGGACATCACCGAGCGCAAGGTCGCCGAGGAGCTCATCAGCTTTCAGGCCAACCACGACTTCCTCACCCAGTTACCGACCCGAGCCAACTTCGTGGAACGGCTTTCGGTGGCCTTCGAGCGCCCGCGATCCGGCGGAAACATTGCTGTGATCCTCTTCGACATCGACCGCTTCAAGTGGCTCAACGACAGCCTCGGCCACGCCGCCGGGGACGCACTACTCATCGAATTCGCGGGACGTCTGCAGGCAGTCGTGCGGCCGGAGGACACGGTCGCGCGCTTTGGTGGGGATGAGTTCGTGGTGCTGTGCGAAGGCGTCGATGGGTCGATTGCTGAGGGGCTTGCCCAACGGATTGCATCGGCATTGGCGCCGCCGGTCAGCATCGGGGGCGAGGACACCATCATGACCGTGAGCATCGGTGTCGCCGTCAGCTCTGAACACGACGTCGAATTGACCCCGGAAGCGCTCGTGAGCGATGCCGACACTGCGATGTACCGAGCCAAGGAGGTCGGTCGGAATCGCATCGAGATCTTCGACGTCAGCACGCGGCTGATGGCCGTTGCTCGCCACGAAACGGCGAACGCACTGCGTCGGGGCATTGATCGGGGCGAGTTGGTCGTGCATTTCCAGCCCGAGATCGACATCACGACCGGGCTACCCGTCGGCGTCGAGGCGCTCGTCCGTTGGGCGCATCCGCAGCGAGGGCTCGTCCCGCCGCTGGAGTTCATCGCCGTCGCCGAGGAAACCGGGCTGATCGTGCCCCTCGGGGCGGCAGTGCTGCGCGAGGCATGCTCCGCGATGGCCGGCTGGCATCGCGCCGACGCCGCCAGAGCAAGCATGACCGTGGCCGTCAACCTGTCCGCGCGTCAACTCCTCGCTCCCAACCTGGGGGACGTGGTCGGCGAAGCACTGGCCTTCTCGGGTCTGGCTCCCGAGCGTTTGTGCCTGGAGATCACCGAGAGCGTGCTCCTCGAGGACAGTGACGCCAGCGCTCGTGCGCTCGAGCGATTGAAAGCCCTCGGCATTCTCATCGGCGTCGACGACTTCGGCACCGGCTTCTCGTCGCTGACGTATCTGAAGCGCTTTCCCGTCGATGTCTTGAAGATCGATCGGTCGTTCGTCGACGGACTGGGGCGTTCCCGGGAAGATCGGGCCATCGTGTCGAGCATCGTCGATCTCGCCCATGCGTTCGGCCTCACCACCATCGCCGAGGGCATCGAGACCGCCGAGCAACTGGCCGAGCTTCGGGCCCTTGGATGCGAGCAAGGTCAGGGCTACCTCTGGAGTCGGCCGCTGCCCGTCGACGCCGCCGACGAATGGATCAGGGCCCAGGCGATGCCACGCATGCCCGTCCGGCAGGAGCGGCGTCCTCCGTGCGGCCGCAGCCGGACCCGACCGCACCCCACCCACCGTGTCCTCCTGGTCGACGACGACCGGTCGATGCGACGGCTCCTGAGGATGGTGCTCGAGGGCGACGGCCAGTTCGACGTCGTGGGCGAAACCGAGGACGGACGTGACGCCATCGCCCTTGCGCGTCATCATCGACCCGACCTCGTCCTCCTGGACCTGGCCATGCCCGGGATGGGTGGGCTCGAGGCGCTCCCGCTGCTCCTTGCGGTGGCACCGGAGGCGAAGGTGGTCATCTTCTCCGGACTCGACTCCGTTGGGCTGGAGGAAGCGGCGCGACATCGTGGCGCCTCGGCGTTCCTCACCAAGGGCATCGATCCGACCGACCTGTGCCGCCGCCTCGAGCCATTGCTGGTCCCCCCGATCGCCAGCCTGAACTAGCTACTTGAGGACGAGGTCGTCTCCGGCAACATCGACGGTCACGGTCGAACCTTCGTCGTAGCGGCCGCCGAGAATGGCCGACGCCAGCGTGTCCGAAATCGAGCGTTGGATCAGCCGCTTCAACGGCCGCGCGCCGTAGGCCTCGTCGTACCCTCGTTCGGCCAGCCACACCTTGGCCTCATCCGTCACCTCGAGACCGAGCCGGCGGGTCGCCATGCGCTTCTCCAGGCCGCGCAATTGGATGGTCACGATCGACGCAAGGTCGTCTCTGGTCAACGAACGGAAGCGGATGATCTCGTCGATGCGATTGAGGAACTCGGGCTTGAAGTACTCCCGCGGGTCGCCGGGATAGTTCGACGTCATGATCAACACGGTGTTGGAGAAGTC
>JBKJLN010000276.1:0-2849 GCA_046596935.1 Acidimicrobiales bacterium | reverse complement strand
ACGATGGTGATGTTCGACAACATGTCTCTGGCCCAGGTGCGCAAGGCCGTCAAGGTCGTCGATGCGGCGGCCAAGGACGGACGCGCCCGCGTGCCGGTCGAGGTCTCGGGTCGCATCAGCATCGAAACGGTCGGCGACTACGCCAAGATCCCGGGAGTCGACTTCATCTCCGTAGGCGCGCTGACCCACAGCGCGCCCGTCCTCGATCTGGGTCTCGATCTCGAGGAGGCCTAAGTGCTGTTGGCCGTCGATGTCGGCAACACCCAGATTCTCATCGCGCTGTTCCAGGGTGCCGACATCACCGATCACTGGCGTCTGGCGACGAATGCCGAGCGCACCTCTGACGAGTATGCCGTTCTGCTGCGTCAGCTGATCGGCGAGGTCGAGCTCGACGGCGTGGCCATTTCCTCCGTGGTGCCGCGCGCCACGACGGCGTTGCGGAACATGAGCACCAAGTACTTCAAGCTCGATCCCGTGGTTGTCGAGCCGGGCACGAAGACGGGCATGCCGATTTTGATCGACAATCCCCGAGAGGTCGGAGCCGATCGCATCGTCAACGGCATCGGTGCGTACGACCTCTACGGCGGACCCACCGTCGTCATTGACTTCGGCACTGCGACCACCCTCGACGCCGTGTCGGCGAAGGGCGAATACCTCGGTGGCGCCATCCTGCCCGGGATCGAGATCTCGATGGATGCGCTGTTCTCCCGAGCCGATCGTCTGTCGCGTGTCGAGCTCATCGAGCCGCGCAGCGTCATTGGGAAGAGCACGGTCGAGGCATTGCAGTCGGGGGCGATCTACGGCTTCGCCGCCCAGGTGGATGGCATCTGCCGGCGCATGCAGGACGAGCTCGGCGAGTGCACGGTCGTGGCGACCGGTGGCCTGAGCGGACTGATCTCGCGATACTCCGAGACCATCCAGCACGTCGATCCCTGGCTCACCTTGCACGGCCTGCGCCTGGTCTACGAACGGAATTGAACGAATGAACCCGCCCTATCGCTTCGCCCGTGATCGTGACGTGGCGTCGTTACGCCAACAGTTCGATGCCCTCGAAGCCGGAGCGGAGACGGGCGTGGTCGTGTCGGTCGCCGGGCGAATCATGCTGCACCGACCGACCGGCAAGCTCTGTTTCTCCCGACTCCACGACTCGTCGGGGTCGCTCCAGTTGTTCGCCGGCGCGTCCTGGACCGACCGCCTCGACGACTTCTCCAAGCTCACCCTCGGCGCCTGGATCGGGGCCACCGGGGAGATGGTCAAGACCCGTACCGGCGAGCTCAGCGTCAAGGTGCAGGACTGGGTCGTTCTGGCCGAGGTGACGGAGGGCCGCAGCTTCGGCGATAAGTGGAAGGGCGTTTCCGACGTCGACCTTCGCTTTCGTCAGCGCTACGTCGATCTCTGGGCCAACGACTCGTCACGCCAGGTGTTCAAGATGCGCAGTCGGGCCGTCAGCCTGACTCGCCGGTGGCTCGAGGATCGCGGCTTTCTCGAGGTCGAGACGCCGCTCCTCCATCCGATTCCCGGCGGCGGGCATGCCAAGCCCTTCATCTCCCATCACAACGCACTGGATCTCGACCTCTACCTGCGGGTCGCGCCCGAGCTCTACCTCAAGCGCCTCGTGGTCGGCGGCTTCGAGAAGGTGTTCGAGATCGGCCGCACGTTTCGCAACGAGGGGATTTCCCCGCGCCACAACCCCGAGTTCACGATGCTCGAGCTCTACGAGGCCTACGCCGACTACGGCGACATGATGCGCATCGTGGAGGAGTTGGTCTCCCATCTGGCCGTCGAGCTGCGCGGCACGACTGAGTTGTCGTACAACGGTCGTCCGCTCGACCTCACGGCGCCGTGGCGCCGGGCCACGATGGCCGAGCTGATCGCCGAGCATGCGGGCGTGCAGGTCGACGTGCGCATGGACCTCGACGACGTGCGCCGCATTGCCACCGAACACGGCGTCAAGGTCGAAGAGTCGTGGGGGCAGGGCAAGTTGATCCTCGAGATCTACGAGAAGACCACCGAATCCGAACTGTGGGATCCGGTGTTCGTACTCGACTACCCGAAAGAGGTCTCCCCGTTGGCGCGCGATCACCGGGAGATGCCCGGCCTGGTCGAGCGGTTCGAGGGCATCGTCGCCGGACGAGAGTTGTGCAACGCGTTCAGCGAGCTCATCGATCCCGTTGAGCAACGGGCCCGCTTCGACGACCAGGCCAAGGCCAAGGCTGCTGGTGACGACGAGGCCATGCCCGTCGACGACGATTACGTCCGCGCCCTCGAATACGGGCTGCCGCCGACCGGCGGGCTCGGCATCGGTTTCGACCGCCTCGTCATGCTGCTGGCGGATGTCCAGAACATTCGCGACGTGATCCTCTTCCCCACGTTGCGACCTGAGCGACCCGAGAGCTGAAGCAAGCGGTCGCGATCGAAGTTCTTACGGCCCGGAGAACTCCCACCTCGTGGCAGTCGAATGGCGGTGATGGCCGCGTAGGTTCCGATCATGGGACGTCGGTCGGTGAAGCACGCAGCCGTGGCGATGCTCATTGCGGGAAGCGCGTTGTCAGCGTGTGCCCGAACCGAAGGCAACGTGAAAACGCCGACGTTCGATGCTTCAGGTGCGCTCGCACCTCCGATTGACGACTCGGCGGTGCAGAGCCCCGCCGGGGGAGCTCCGTGGCCGGCGGCTTCGCACGACGCCCGCCACACCGGTACGAGCCCGCATGCGGGTCCGACCACCGGTCACATTCGCTGGGTCCGCCAACTCGAAGGCGACGTGAATACGCCGACGTTCGAACCTTCAGGTGCGCTCGCACCTCCGATTGACGAAACGGCGGTGCAGAGCCCCGCCGGCGGAGCTCCGT
>JBKJLN010000216.1:0-7289 GCA_046596935.1 Acidimicrobiales bacterium | reverse complement strand
CCGCCCGAGAGGTCGGTGCCGCCGGGCTGCGCCTTCGACAGCGGCTGATCCAACTGGGCCAGCCCCGAGGCGCCGGCGACCTCGAGGAGTCGTAGGAGCTCGGCATCATCGACCGATGCCCCGTCCAGGACGATGTTGCGCCGCAGCGACAACTCGAAGCGGACGAAGTCCTGGAACACCACGCTCACGCGCTGGCGCCACGCGTCGACATCAAAGGTGCGGAGGTCTCGCCCATCGATGGTGATCGCGCCGGCGGTGGGGTCATAGAGACGGCACAAGAGCTTCACCAACGTTGTCTTGCCGACGCCGTTGCGTCCGACGATGGCCAACGACTTCCCGGCCGGGATCGTGAGGTCGAGATGGCGATACACCGGTGCCCCGCCGCTCGGGTAGGTGAAGGCAACGTCCTCGAAACGGATCGCCTCCGTCGGCAGCCCCGACGCCGGCTGCGTGCTGTGCGAGGTGTCGAGCGCTCCTTCGGTGGCCATTCGTTTGCCCAACCGCTCGACGACGAGCACCGGCTGTGCCGCCCCCTCCAGTGCCCACGCGAAGCCGCCGACGGCGAGCGCACTCGCCCCGAGCAGGCCCTGCGCGCCGACCACGATGCTTCCCAGACCGAGGTTGCCGTTCACGGCAGAAGACACCAGTGGCACGAGCACGACGACGTGGGCTGCACCGAGCACCGCAAAGACCGTCAACAACGATCGCTGGTGCAATCGCATCGCCTTCCACTGCAGTTCGACCAAGCGGCGCCGCCGGGAGGCGAACCGCTCGACCGTCCATTCACCCAGCCCGAAGACGCGCAGCTCCTTTGCGGGCTGGGCTTCCACCGCGAGGCGGTACGCGTATTCGGCATGGCGCTGCTCAGCCATCACCTCAGGGTCCGTCCGGTTCGACCATACAGAGCTCTCCCGCAACAGCCAGTGCGTCGATAGCCATGCCGCGCCAATCACGAAGGGCGCCCACCACAGGACCGTGCCGAGCACGAGGGTCTGGGCCACGCCCCCGCCCAATGTGACCAGCCCAGCCGAGATGAACCCCAGCGCCACCGACAGGGGCGGGCCGGTGATACCGAGGTCGAAGTCGCGGCCCATCGTCAGCTCGTCGGCAAGGCCCGGTCGTTCCAGGTGGCTGATTCCCGGCGGATCGGAGCACGCGTCGGTCAACGCCGACTGCAGCCATCCCGACGTCTTGTCACCCAGGATCGAACCGATCTGCGTGTGGATGGGCGACGACATGCTCAGCAGCGCGAAGGCTCCGCCGACGAGGCACAGCGGTCCCGTCAACGACTTGCCCTCGGCGATGGCTGACACCAGCAGCCCCAGCCCGAGCGTCAAGCCCCCCGGGAGCAGGGACCGGATCGCCACGAGCGCCCACCATGCCCCGGCCAGTGGCCGGTTCGCTGCCCACGTGGCGCGCGCTAGCGCCAAAGGAGCCCAGTCCTCCATCCTGCTCTTCACATCCACGACCCTACGGGCGTCGGGCTTCGCGCAATTGCCCGTCGGTTCACTGGCACGTGACGAGGCGCTCGGCGCCCCGGATCATGCGGAGAGCGATTTCTCCAAGGTGATGATGACCTCGTCGACCTCTATGGGGCCAGTACGAATCTGGATCGTCCCGACGACGTGCCTCGCCTCGAGGCCGACGTCGGCGAACCCGCTCGTCCGGTAAAGAGCCTGGGCGGATTCGTTCTCGTTCCCGACGCCGACGCGTAGCCGGGTGAAGTTGCGAGCGCGAGCCTCGGCCTCGGCGGCGGCGATGAGCGTCCGCGCCACCCCACGGCGGCGGTATCCGCCATCCACTTGGACGTCCTGCAGCTCAGGAGGGTCCGTCAACGCGAGGTGCAGGTGACCGACCGGTACATCACCCTCCCAAGCAACGAGGTAGAACCCATCGCCTTGGTGCAGGCGCGCTAGCCCCAACGCAATCCCGACCGGCTCGACTTCCTCCTGCTCCAATACGCGAACGTCGATCGTCAGATTGTCGCAGCAACGACCGTCCCGTGGCCGGTGATGTGCCCCGGCCCCTTCCAAAAAGTGCACGCGGTCTTCGAGCCGGATGGTGGGTCACGCGTCCGACGCGACTTCTGCGCCTCTCGTACACTCGGCCTACTCGCAGGCGATGGACCAGGAGGCGGGATGGCTCGAGGTCACGTCCTGAGACCGCAGATACGCATGCGAGCTCCCGAGGACATTCGGGCGTGCATCAGCATCGCCCGAGAAACCCACCAGCTCGACAGCTACCCGATCTACTGGCCGATCGACCCGCAACGATTTCTCTCGCCGCCACACGAGGTCCTCGGCTGGGTCGCCGAGTACGAGCAACAGATCGTGGGCCACATCGCCCTCCACCGAGCAGCGACCGACCCGACGTTCCACATCGCGCAGGAAGCCACCGGCTTGGACGCCGAGCACCTCGTCGTCGTCGGGCGTCTCTTCACGTCAGTTCATCACCGCCGACGTGGCCTTGGAAAGGCATTACTCGCTTGGGCGACGAACGCCGCACACGCGGCCGGTCAGGTCCCGGTCCTGGACGTCGGCAAGGAACTCCACGCCGCTCTTGGTCTCTACGAGGCCGCCGGCTGGCGCCGAGTCGGCGAGTTCCCGCTCTCGCTCACAGAAGGCGACCTCGCCCTGTGGGTCTACGTTGGCCCTCGCCCGACTCGGTCGACTGACCACCTCGATACGGCGACCTCTCCCTGCAAACGGGCGGCCGGGTTCGCACTCCATGCATCACACTGCATGCATGGACCCGACGATCGCGGCGAACCGGGCGCATTGGAATGCCACGAGCAACGAGTACCAGGCATCCCATGACCCCGCCATCGGCAGTGCTCCAAAGCTGTGGGGCGTCCATGCACTGCCCGACGACGTTCTTGGTGCACTCGGCCCAACTGCCGGTCTGGAGGTGTTGGAATTCGGGTGCGGGGCGGGTCAGTGGGCGGCGGCGCTCGTCGAGGAGGGAGCCGAAGTCGTCGGCATCGACCTCTCCGAGCGACAGCTTGCGCATGCGCGGCACCGTCGAGGCGATCTACGCCTCGTCCAGGCCGCCGGGCAGTACCTGCCATTCGCCCCGAGCAGCTTCGACGTCGTCTTCTGCGATCACGGCGCGATGAGTTGGGCCGACCCGACCGCCACCGTCCCCGAAGTCACCCGGGTGCTCCGGCCCGGCGGTCGTTTCGTGTTCAACGTCACGAGCCCTGTTCTCGATATGTGCTGGGACGACGAGGTCGGCGGGCCTGGCCGCCTTGTTCGTGCCGACTACTTCGGCCTTCACCGTGACGTCGACCAAGACGGTGCCACCAGCTACTCGCTCGGCTACGGAGAGTGGATCCGACTTTTCCGAGCGAGCGGGCTTGCGATTGAGGATCTGATCGAGCCGCGACCAGCCTCCGTGCGGCCCAACACATATTGGAACAGCGACCCGCCCGACTGGTTCCGCCGTTGGCCAGGGGAGTCGATCTGGATTACTCGACTGGAGTCCTGACCCGTCCTCCCTCTCCGATCAAGGGCTTGATCAACGGAGTGTCACTCCTGTTGCACCGGCCAAAGGCCTCTACACCGACCGGCAATGCATCACCCCTGTGCTCGACATTCACCGCGAGGTCATCCATCACGAAGCGAAGAGGCCGTCGACCTCATCCCAAGCACATCGGATCCTGTTGATCCCAGGAAGCGCCGGCGGCAACGCTGGCAGGGTCTCAACCTCGCGAGCGCCCGCGGCCTCGTAAAAGCCTCGAGCGCGACGATTCTCCTCGAGCACCCAGAGGTACATGCTCCCGCCAGAGTCGCAAATCGCAGAGGCGCCTCTCGTCAGCAGACCGATTCCGAGTCCGCCGCCTTGGCAATCGTGTCGGACGTGGAGGTTGTCGACGAGCGAACCCCAACGAGGGTGGTCGTCCGGGACGACATGGACGAAACCGACGGGCTCTCCGTCGAGCTCGGCCAGGATCGTGTGAGCGCCCCCATCGTTCGCGAAACGGTCTCGCCAGGTTGCCGCTCGATCGGCATCGAGCGAAGGACCGAAGAACTCCTCTGGATACGCGAACCGGTAGTGGCGACGCCAGCTATCGGCGTGGAGCCGAGCGATGTCGTCCGAGTCGTCAGGGGTAGCGGGTCGGAAACTCAGCACCTTGTCGCCTTGAACCTTCACACGACCATCTTGCTCGGGAGCCAATGACCACCGCCGAACGTTTCTGCTGATGCTCGGTGCCGGCGTTCTGGGATACTCCCGATGGTGATGGGCACGCTGACCAGTGAGCGGTTTGATGCCATCATCGAGCCGATGGTGAAAGCGTTTTGGGCCTATCCCGAGACGTTGCATCTTCTGCCAGACGAACATCGACGTCGGCGGGTCCTGCCGAGGTACCTCCTGTCCGACGTTCGCGACGCCGCTCGATTCGCGACTCTCCGCGTGGCGGAGCTGAACGGAACGATCGTGGGCGCAGCGGCGTGGATCCCGCCCGAGGCGTACCCGGTCTCCTGGAGACGGCAGATGGCCCAGATCATCGACTTGCTTCCTGCCGTCCCATGGGGGTGGCGTGCGGCACGCGAGGCCCAGCGGGGTCAAGCAGCCAATCGCGGCCACCATCGAGTTCATCCACCGCACTTCTACCTGCGAGCCATCGGCGTCGACCCGAGCTTCCACGGGCAAGGTCTCGGGTCGTCCCTCGTTGCGCCGGTGCTCGAGATGGCCGAGCGGCAGGGAGTGGGATGCTTCCTCCAAACGGCAACGCCAGACAACGTGGGCTGGTACGAACGATTTGGTTTCAAGGTCGCCGCTGCCTACCGGCCAACGCCGCAATGGCCCGAGGTCTGGGCGATGTGGCGAGAGCCGGATTCCAACCAGTAATCGCCCGAAGGCCGTGCGGAGTCACGTCCCGGAAAATGCCTCGCCGTCGGTCCGCGCCAGCGGCCAAGGACACGAGGACGCTCTCCTGGTCCTCGGGCGCTGACCGCACCTCAGTTCCGGCGATCCAAGGCACGTGCAAGCCTCGACCATCTACCTCTTGAGCTTCCTGCTGCCTTGGTGCCAGTCCTCCGCAGCCCCGATGGTGGCTTCGGAGATGCCGAAGGCGCGCAGTTGCGGTGTCTCGCGGAGGCTTCGCTTCAACTCAGAGAATCCGGGCACGGCCGCGAGCTCGACGATGAGGTCCCACAATCGCAGCGCATCGTCGCCACGAGGCACGCGGCTGATGACTGGCCCAAAGAAGTACGGGCCGTCAGGAGGCTCGAACCCGATAATGGGGGTGCCGACATCGCGGCCGGTCTTGGTCAGTGCTTCCTCGCACTCGGCTGCGATCTCAACATCCCAGGTGGTGTCGTGCAGGGCATCGGCATACGACAGGTCGAGGCCGATCTCAGCGAGCGCCGCGCGCACGCCGTCGCCTTCAGCCAGGCGGCGGCGAGCGGGACCGGCCGCCGTCGGCTCGACATCGAAGATCTGGCTGGTGATGGCTTGATACAGATCGCCGACGACGTCGCGACCTTCAGCAGCACGAACCGCAGCGGACACGCGCAACAGATCGAGGCCCTGCTGGTGACCTCGCTCGTAGCCCTTGGGAAAGTGGCTGGCGTAGTCGACGTCCTTGTTGATGATCCGCAAAGAAATGAACCGCCAGTCGACGGAATAGCCGCGCAGCGCCGCCACCTCGCGCACCCACTTCGAGGTCAACCAGGCGAACTGACACACGGGGTCGAAATGGAAGTGGACGTCGTAAGCCATCGCACAACCATGCCTCGTTCGTACCGTCGGGAACTGTCGGGTCGTTGAGCTCCTGACACCTGTAGCGACATCGGAAGGACCCTCACGTGCCGGTCCGTGCGCCTCTGAGCCGGCGTTGGAGCCTGGCCGTCGGCGGTGACGTCATCGTCCGTCCCGCCCACAAGGATCACCACAACGAGCTCTCGATGGCGCTGATGAACACCGAGATCTCGGGTCTTCCGACTGAGTTCTTGGTCGCTGACACCACGACCGGCTGGGTGTCCTCGACCTTCGTTCGTAACGCGACCGCGTCGGGCTCTGTCAACGAAGCGTGTGCAGTAGTGCCGCCTGCTGTCGGTGCCGCCATCCGCAACCGCCCGAGGGGTAACACCTGTTCTGATGCACCAACGCTTCCCTGACACCCGGACGGGCTGAAGGCTCGAGAGAAACTGCAAGTTCTGCGGCGAATCATTGGCGCCGTGGCTGCCGAGCGCGCTGAACTACTCGACGCCAGCGGGACTTCGCCGCGGTGAACTTGAAGCGGAGTGTCCAGGTGTCCAACGTCTGTGTCGCCGGCTGCTGGTCCGTGGAGGGAACGTCGGTGTACCCGGACATGGACTGGCCGACCCTGCGGAGTGCCCTCGCTGTTCATGGCCTGACGGCCGAGCAGTACGCGTGGGAGGACGACACCATCGACTGGGCGCGATTCGACCTCGTTCTCGTCCGCAGCACCTGGACGTCGGTCGACGCTCCTCTGGCCTTTCTCAAATGGGCGCGCGACGTGGCTGCGGTAACCATCCTCGAGAACTCTTTCGAGCTCGTGTCCTGGAACCTGGACAAGGCGCACCTGAATGACTTCGCATCTGCCGGGGTGCCGACCGTTCCCACGACCTGGTTCTCGCCTGCGGATCGCCGGGACCTGCCGCCCTTGCCTTTGGTCGTCAAACCGTCGATCTCTGCAGGCGGCCGGGATACTGCGTTGTACGCCACGGATCGCGAGGCCGCGCAGGCTCACGTCGCACGGTTGCAGGACGCTGGCCGAACCGTGATGGTCCAGCGATACATCGAGGCGGTTGCTGAGGCTGGTGAGACGAAGATGGTGTTCATCGACGGCCAGTTCAGCCACGCGCTCAATGTTGGCCCACTCCTCGTTCCTGACGGGGGCGTCATGGAGAAGCCGTGGGAGAAGCAGGTACCGGTCAGATTGGCCGTTCCGACGGTCGACGAGCTTGCGATCGCTCGATCAGCGATCGGCTATGTCTCAGATCGCTTCGGAACGCCTCTCTATGGACGAGTCGACACCGTTGAAGCTGCCGGAGAACCTCTCGTCTTGGAGGTCGAACTGATCGACCCGTCCCTTTCGCTCTGGGCATCACCGTCAGCAGCGTCCGCACTCGCCGCAGCAGTGCATCGGCGCCTGCAGGAAAGCCGGGCGCCAGACCGAACTGTGCCGACGCGACCTATGAACCGGAAGGGATAGCGCTTCCTCCCCGAAGCGGCCATCAGGGACGCGAGCGTGAAAGGTCGTTGGGCTGGAGGAACGCAGGCCTGACTTCGCAACGGGCGAAATGTGGTAGCCGTGGCAG
>JBKJLN010000127.1:0-2968 GCA_046596935.1 Acidimicrobiales bacterium | reverse complement strand
TCGCCGGCGGCTCGGCCGATGACGGCGCCGTCGGCCAAGTCGATGGCGGCGATGGTGTCGTTGAGTAGCTCGTCGCTGGTGATCGCACCGGTGGAGACGTCGTTCGCCAGGATGGTGTCAGCGAGGATCTTGTCGGTGGTGACGGCGTCGCCAACGATCTCGTTGTTGTTGATCTTGAGAATCGGAGCGCTGACCTGATTCGGGTTACCGAGCTCGCCACGGAGGTTGGAGAAGGCGCCCGCGCGGTCGGCGATCTCGGTGTTGAGCTTTCCCTGGACGACGTCGAGGGCAGCGAAGCGATCGGCGACTTCCTTGTTGAGCTTGCTGAGGAGGTCGGCGTCGGCGGCTGCAGTTTTCTTGGTGATGTCGTCAATGGCTGCGGTGCGAGCGATCGACTCGGCGGTGAGCCCGTTGGCGGCCGCAGCAGTGATGGATGCGTCGTTCCTTGCGCCCGCAGCCGCCGCCTCGGCGGCGGCTGCGTCGGTACCGGCAAGTGCCGCCTGCGTCTGCGCGGCGGCTGCACGCGTGGCGGCCTCGGCAGCCTTGCGTGCGTTGATCTCGTTCTCGAGTTCGTTCAGGTTCGGCACTTCGAAGGCCAGCTTCGACAGGGTCACCGAGCCAGGCGCGAGCTTGGCCGTCGTGATGGAGTCGTTCGAGACCTCGTTGACCTCGACGCATGCCTTCTTGCAAGCGACGTCGGCCGCCGGCGTCGCCGCCTTCTTGGCAGCAGCGGCCTGAGCGGCGGCCTTCGCTGTTGCTTTGGCGGCGTCACTGTCCTTGGAGGCTCCGGCATTGGCGGCCGGCGACAGATTCCGGATTCGGGCCTGCGTCCCCGGATCGGATGACACCGTCCGGGCTACGAACACGGCGCCCACAACGAGGAGCAGAAGCCCCAGAACCCATTTGCCCGCCGACGTCATGTCGTACTGCCGCCCTTCGCCTGCCAGGCAAACCCGTGTTGCCTACCCAGAGACTACGGCAGCCCAAACCACCGCGGCAAGGACAGACCGAGGGGAACCCGCCACAACCTGCGCGAATTACCGCTTTTGGCGCTGAATCTCCTGGAGGATCGGTGAGTCCTTGGCGAGGTTCTCCACCAGGACCACCTCCTCCTTGCGGATCAACATGTCGTTGTCGGGCGCATGGATCTCTCGGTTCACTGGCAGGAGGGCCCGAACGGGCTCGGCACCGTCGCCTGCGCGGGTCTCCCGGAGGAAAAACGCGTTCTTGAGTTCGTAGAAATCACCGCTGGCCGCGCTGATCTTCCCGAAGTAGACCTTGTCATTGCTCAGAATCACGGCTTGGTAACGAGTCTCGTCGATCGCCCCCGCGAAGCCGTCGGACGAAGGCCGAAGAAGCGTTGCCCCGCCAGCCCCGAGGATGATCCCGACCAGCAACGCCAGCAGGACGGCGGCAACAGGCGTCCGACTCCGACGCAATTCCGCACGGCTCGCCGACTCTCGACCTGCACCGTCGGTCGAGGGTTGCGCAGTCGAGGGTTGCGCAGTCGAGGGTTCGACCGCCGACGGTTGGGGACGCTCGGTTGTCGGAAGGGCGGGCGCAGACATCGTCTGGCCGCCGTCCTGCTCGGTCCTCGTCCCGCCACTTCCTTCGCGTCCTGCGGCGTTGTCGCGTTCCCAGTTCGACATGCTCAGCTCGCCGTCTCCCGCTCAGGCTCCGCCATTCTCGAACGGAGTTGGATCACTGCCTTGGTGTGGATCTGGCAGACCCGGCTCTCGGTCACGCCGAGGACCTCGCCGATCTCGGCCAGGGTCAGACCCTCGTAGTAATAGAGCATCAGGACCAGCTTTTCCCGGTCGCCGAGTCGGCCGATCGCACCGGCGAGGATCTGCTTCATCTCCTCGACCTCGTACGCGGCGACGGGGCCCTCCCCCTTGTCGGGGATGGTGTCGCCCAGCGTTGCCGACTCGCCTCGCTCACCGCCGGAAAGCATTTCGTCGAGCGCGACCAAGCCAACGAAGGAGATCTGGTTGAAGATCGTCTGGAGTTCCGACTCCTTGATCCCCATCTCTTTGGCGATCTCGCTGTCGGTGGGGGTGCGGAGCAAGCTCGCTTCGAGGGTGGTGTAGGCCTTCTCGACCGATCGGGCCTTGGCTCGTACCGATCTCGGTACCCAATCGATCGAGCGCAGTTCGTCGATGATCGCCCCCTTGATGCGGGCGATGGCGTAGGTCTCGAACTTGATCTGCCGCTCGAGGTCGAACTTGTCGATCGCATCGATCAATCCGAAGACCCCGTAGCTCACCAGGTCGTTCTGCTCGATGTTCTGGGGAAGTCCGACCGAGACACGGCCAGCTACGTACTTCACCAGCGGCGAGTAGTGGACGATGAGTCGGTCTCGCGCATCGCGCGAGCCCGAGGCTTTGTATTCGATCCAGAGCTGTTGGATCGCGCCGGTGTCGTCCTGGTCCACGGGGTCCCTCTCGAGCCCTGAAATGGCGGCGCCTCTGAGCCGCCCTTACTGGCGCGCAGTGTATCCCCGCTCCTGTGGTTGGAGGCTCGCCCCCGCTCGTTCCCACCATGAGCCTCGCTTTTGGATCAGACCCCGGACCTCGAGATGGACCAAGGCGGCCGACAGGGCCGCAACACTGAACCCGGTGCGACGGAGGATCTTCTCCGTCGACGTCGGAGCCCAATCGACGGCCGCCAAGAGCTCGATCTCGGCCGGATCGAGCGCCGGGTCGGAGGGACCGGGCAGCTTGGCCCCACCCTCGAACGACGTCGACGCTGCCCTCGCCTTGAGGTGGATTCCTTCGAGGGACAGGGCAACGAGGACGTCGGCGGCGTCAATCGCCGGGGCGACGCCATCGCTGAGCAGATTGTTCGTTCCTGCCGACGATGGACTGCGGATTGAGCCAGGGACCGCCATGACGGGAATGCCGCGATCGGTCGCCGCTCGAACCGTCGAGAGCGACCCGCCTTGCGCGTGCGACTCGATGACGACGAC
>JBKJLN010000079.1:0-2552 GCA_046596935.1 Acidimicrobiales bacterium | reverse complement strand
CCGTCAGTCCTCGGATTGCAAGCTGCTCGAGCCGCTCGGTCTCAGAGTGGGCGGGACGGATCGGCGGTGGAGGCAGCGGCCTTCGGATGGCGATCGGCCGATAGGCCACGACCGATGATTCGTCCGCGCCTTCGGGCAGGAGTCGGACCATCCGCCCCAGCGCGACGGTGGCCTCCCGATGGCGGGCCAGGGTTCGGCCCAACCATCGCGGGAGGTCGGTGAGGGTGACGGCGTAGGTCGTGAAGAGGGTGAGGTCGCCGACGGTGAAGCTGCCGTTGCGCATCGAAGGGGCAGCCAGCAACAGCACCAAACCGATGCTCACCTCGATGGCGACCTCACTGCAGACGGGGATGAGGTTGGCGGCCAGCTCGGTCCGCACCCCGTTGGTCCGCCGAGACCGGTTCTCCTCGCGAATCCGCTGGAGGGCCACATCGCCGGCCCCGGCCACCTTGACGGCCAGCACGTTGGTGAACAGTTCGGCTACCAACGAACCCACGGTGGCACCGGCCTGGCGGAAGCGCTCGTGGTATTTCCGGATACGCCGGCTCAGCAGCCGAGTGGCGACCACGACGGCGATCATCGGGAGCACGACGACCAAGGTGATGCGGGAGTCGATGCGCAGCATGATCACCGTCGCGGCAACGGTGAACACGACACCGCCCGCGACATCGACCCAGCCGTCGACGAACCACACCAGATCGGTGACGTCCTCACGGAACCGGCCCACGGCTTCGGCCGACGACCCCGGGAGCCGCACCGAGGGCGGCACGCGATCCTTCAGAATCGAGCCCAACAGGTTGGTTCGGATCATGGCGATGGCCGTGTGCCACCACGCCGGCCACAGCAAAAGCGCGCCATAGAAGAGCAGTGCTCGGGTGGTCTCGACGGCCACCAGCACAGCGACGAGTCCGAGGGCGGCGCCGGCTGCGTCTGGCCCTTCGGCCACCCGGTCGAAGATCGCCTTGAGGACGAGCCCGGCGAGCAGGGGGAGGACGTGCATGAGGGCCCAGCACGATCCGCCGGCGGCGTACCGAGTCGGAAGCGCGGCCGCGACCGAGACCCCCGAGCGCCAGATGCGCGGCCCCTGCGCTTTCTCCCGAGCGTTCACGGTCGGCGCTCTGGCGTGACGTTGGCGGCGGCGAGCAACTGTCCGAATCGGCTGGTGGAGTCGTTGGCCAGATCTGCCCGCTGGCCGTACTCGACGATGCGGCCGTGGTCGACGACGGCGATCTCGTCGACGCGCTCGAGCGAGGAGAGACGGTGGGCGATGATGATCGCCGTCCGGTCGCGGAGAAGCCGGTCCACCGCCCGATCGATGAGCAACTCGGTTGCGGGGTCGAGCCGGCTCGAGGCCTCGTCGAGGATGACCAGGCCCGGCTCGGAGAGGAAGACGCGCGCGAAGGCCAGGAGCTGCGCCTCGCCGGCCGACACCCCGCCGCCGTTGGGCTCGAGCCAGGTCTCGAGCCCTGCGGGCAGGGAGTCGAACCACTCGCGCAGCCCCAACTCGGCGAGCACCTCGACCATGCGAACGTCGCTCGGTCCGGTCTCGAACAGCGTCAGGTTGTCGCGCAGCGACGCCGCGAACAGCTGCACGTCCTGGGTGACCAGCCGCACGCGCGAACGAAGTGAGGCATCGGTGACGCCGGCGATGTCGACGCCCCCGATCCGCACCGTTCCTTCGGTGGCTTCGTAGAGGCGCAGGAACAGCCGGGCGATGGTGGTCTTTCCCGAACCCGTTCGGCCCACCAAACCAAGCGATCGCCCTGCCCCGAGGGCGAGGTGCACGTCGTGGAGCACCGGGTCGTCCTCGTCACCCGGATAGGAGAAGGTGACTCCCTCGAGCCGGAGCTCGAGCGGACCGGCGGCGGGGAGGTCGACGGCGCCGGGGCGATCGACGATCGTCGGCTGCTCGGCGAAGAGTTGGATCACACGGGCTGCCCCCGCGGCTGCCTTCTGCAGCTCCTTGAACTGTTGCAGCACCCGTTCGAGGGGCCGTCGCACCATGGTCGTGTACTGGAAGAGCAGCACGACGGTGCCGACCGTGAGGGTTCCCCGGCGAAGGAAGACGATGCCGAGCACGAGCATCAGGGCCGTTCCCAGAGCGAACAGGAGATTGGTGACCACGAGGACACCGCCGGAGCGGACCTCCCACCGGACGTTGGCGCGATACGCAGCGCCGCTGGCCTCCTGGAACCGGTGCAGGACGTGGTCGGAGGCGCCGAGAGCGCGGATCTCTTCGGCCCCCGCGAGGCGTTCCTCGAGATTGCCGATGACCTGCGCCGTCGCTTCCCGCTCCGCCATCGCATAGGGGACGGTCCTGCGTTGCAGCCGAACCACCACGATGCCGGCGAAGACGAGAAACGCCAGCAGGGCAATCCCGATCCGGACGTCTTCGCGAAGGACGAGCACGACCGCTCCGGCGAGGAGGAGGAAGCTCCCGAGTACCTGGAAGAGAAATCGACTGAGAAAATCGGCCAGCGACGTCACATCGCCATCGACCCGTTCGATCAGCTCACCGGGCGTGTGCTTCGAGTGGAAGGCCAGGTCGAGCC
>JBKJLN010000440.1:0-4114 GCA_046596935.1 Acidimicrobiales bacterium | reverse complement strand
TGCGCTGCAGCATGCCCTCGATGTCGATCGTTGCCGTGGGGTTCTCGAAGGCGATGTCGCGAGCGGCGAACCACATGTCCTTGTGGCCCGCTTCCTTTTCCCACCCGGCCTCGTCGCGACCGTGGGCCTCGAAGAGGCCCTTGCCGAGGTGGTCGATGGCCGTGCCCTGGATCGACTCCTCGAAGTTCTTCTGCATGTCGCCCGGCTGCAGGAACCGGATGTTGGCGCCGAAGCCCTCGACGGTGCCGATGCGCGTCAGGGTGCCGATGAGGGGTTCGGGCACGCCGCTACGAATGAGGTGCTCGGCCTGGGCGACGTTCGGGTAGTTCTCGGGCCACGTCTCGAGGGGGATGTCGATGACGGGCTTGGCGAACTCCGCCGTGTGCTTCTCCTGCCAGGCGACGATGCCAGGCACGCGGTGCTTGGTGCGGGGCGAGACGTAGCGGCCCTCGTCGTCGAACCCGCCGTGGCAGCGCACGCCCCCGGCGATCAATGGCTCGGCGATGGTCGCGTCTTCGAGCAACTCGTGCTCGGTGAACTCCACCTGCGACGTGGTCATGGCAACGAACCCCGCGGGTCAGCGAATGTCCAAGTGTATACCGGCGGGTATACATCCTACTCGCCGACCTCGATCAGACGAGGTGGGGTGAGTGGAGCATCGTCGTGGAAGCCGAGGATGCCCGGCAGCCCCTGGGCGCGCGCCGCCTCGAGCAGCACCGATGCGTCGTCGTAGAGGGGTGAGGGTTTCCACGATTCGCCGTCGAGGTCGAGCCCGTCGAGCAGATCACGTCGCGCGGAGAACGGCAGCGGGTCGGTCGGGTGACCGTCGAGCCACATCACGTCCTCGAGAAAGAACGTGGCGGAGCCCTTCGGAGTCGGCCGGACGAGGACACCGGTGAAGACGATGGGGAGGGCGCCGACGGCTCGACCAAAGCCGCCGAGCTCAGGCCACTTCTTGGTGACGTCGATGCCATGGGAGGTGCGGGCGAGGCAGCGACCTCCATCGACGGCCACGGCAACTCGGGTGCCGATCCACGACACGGCGTAGCGCCACCCGCTCGGGTCCTCGAGGGCGGCGCCAGGCATGGGTTCGAGTGGCCGGACATCGGCGGGGACGAGCTCGCGGCTCGGGTCCTCGGCTGGGTCCATCCGATGGATCATCCAGTTCTTGGCGTCGGTCTTGAACAGGACGTGGCGCCCCCTCACCCGCTCGCCAGCGAGAACGACCATCACTTCGCGATCGGAGAACTTCTCCTCGACGTACGTGCCCTGATCCCAGAGCGTGACCTTGCCGCCGCCGTACTCGCCTCGGGGGATGTCGCCCTCGAAGTCGAAGTAGCTCAGCGGATGGTCCTCGGTGTGGACCGCCAGGTGGTTCACCCTTGGATCGGGCGGGAGGCCCCGCGGAAGCGCCCACGAGACCAGGACCCCCTCGCGCTCGAGTCGAAAGTCCCAATGCAGCGCGGTGGCGTGGTGCTCCTGCACGACGAACCGAGGCTGCCCACGGCGCTCGTGCTCGGATCGTTGCGGGTCGGCGCGACCTGACGGCTCCTCGGTCTTGGCGAAGTCGCGCATCGACTGGTAGCGGTCGAGGGGCATCGCCGCAGTATTCCCGTTGCGGTTGCGATCTCGTGGCCGGTACGGTCGTCGTCCCCGTGCCTGCTCCCGCCGACCCTGCGCTCGACGTCGAACTCGATGCCGAGCAGGGCCACATCGACTACTCCTACGAGTGCCTCGACTTCATGCGGGCCCGGGCAGAACAGTTGTTGGCGTCGGCGCCGGCCGACCCCGATCTGCAAGCAACCTTGAAGCGCCGAGTGTTCCAACTCACAGACACGCCGAGACCGCTGTGCTTCGGTCGCCTCGACACCGAACTGCATGAGCAGTGGCACATCGGCCGACGCCACGTCGAGGACGCAGCCGCCAACCCGGTTGTGGTCGAGTGGCGGGCCCCGATCGCCGTGCCGTTCTACCGAGCCACCATCGACGAACCCCTCGGTCTCGTCCGACGCCGCCAGTTCGTCGTCGAGGGGCGATCGCTCGTGCAGATGGCCGACGACCTCTTCGGTCCCGGCGCCGTGGCGCTCGCCGCTGAAGGCCCGCAGGTGCGGGGACGTGATGCCTTGTTGGCCGAGCTCGAGCGTGCCCGCACCGGCCAGATGCTCGACATCGTGGCCACGATCCAAACCGAGCAGGACGTCGTCATCCGGGCGCCGATGGCGGGAATTCTGACGGTCCAAGGGGGACCGGGAACCGGAAAGACGGCCATCGGTTTGCATCGAGCCGCCTTCCTCCTCTTCGGCAACGACGCCCTCGCCCGCTCCGGCGTGCTCGTCGTCGGGCCGAACCGCACGTTCCTGCGCTACATCGCTCAGGTCCTGCCCTCATTGGGCGAGGAGGCGGTGGTGCAGACGATTCTCAGTGACCTCGTCCCCGACGCACCGGTGCGCGCCACCGACTCGCCCGAGGCGGCTCGCCTCAAGGGCGATCCCCGCATGGCCGACGTGCTTCGCCGAGCGTTGGTCGCCCGCCGACGCCCGGTGACCGACGACGTCGAAGTCCGTCACCAACGCGGGCGAGTGGTGCTCAATGCCGAGCGCGTGAACGAGATCGCTGCCGTCGTCACCGGTCGCCGCATCCCGTACTCGGCCGGACGAACCACCTTGCGGGATCTGCTGGCTCGCGCCGTCTACGAGCGGGCGGCCGAGATCGCCGGCGCCACCGGCATCGAGTTCCAGGCCGTCTCCCGCTCGCTCGGCACCGATCCCGGGTTTCGGCAGGCCCTCGATCAGTTGTGGCCGAGCGTTTCCGCCGCCGCGCTCGTGCGCGAGCTCCTCGGCAACCGTGGGCGCTTGGCCGAGGCTGGAGCGGGGATCCTCAACGAGGACGAACAGCGGCTTCTCGTCCGCAAGGCGGGGCGATCGCTCAAGCTCGAACCCTGGACCGAGGCCGACGGCCCGTTGGTCGACGAGGCCATCGAATTGGTCGAGGGCCGCCTCCGCACCTACGGCCACGCCGTCGTCGACGAGGCCCAGGACCTGTCGCCGATGCAGGCCCGCATGTTGGCCCGCCGGGTCCCGAGCGGCTCGATGACCATCCTCGGCGACATCGCCCAGGGCACGGGAGTCTGGGGTCGTGACCGGTGGGACGAGCTCACGGCGCACCTGCCCTCGCCCAACGGCATCCGGATGGAGGAGCTACGACTGGGCTATCGGGCGCCGGGTCGCGTTCTCGCCGTGGCCTCCCGGCTGCTCCCTGCCATCGCGCCCCATCTGGCCGCCACCGAGTCGATCCGCCCCGGACGCAGCGATCCTCGATTCCTTCGCGTCGATCGAGGTTCGCTGGCCGGCAGCGTGGTGGCCGAAGCGCTCGCTCTGGCACGCAACTGGGTCTCGGTGGCGGTGATCGTGCCATCGGCGCTGCACGACGAAGTGACCGCAGCTTTCGATGGCGGCGAGACCGATCTCGGCGACGCCGAGCGACAAGGTCTCGATCACGCCGTCACCATCGTTCCCGCGGTCACCGCCAAGGGGCTCGAGTTCGATGCTGTCGTCGTCGTCGAGCCCGCAGCCATCGTCGACGAGGCGCCAGGCCTGGCCAACGCCGAGCGGCTGGGACTCCGGCTGCTCTACATCGCGCTCACCCGACCGACGCAGCACCTCTCGGTCGTGCACGCCGCTCCCCTTCCCGATGCCCTTCGCTGACGGCGACGTCGCGCCGCCGCAGCGCTACGGCGAGCGAAAGGCCAGGGGGAGGCGGGCTGGCCCCCAGATACCGACGGTCTCCGGTTTCCACTCGACCGGGGCGCTCAGCCTGAGGTCGGGCATCCGTTGGGCGAGCAGCGGCAACGCTTCTTGGAGCTCGGCTCGAGCGAGCGATGCCCCGAGGCAATGGTGGATTCCCGAGCCCAGGGTCATCTGGGGTGATGTGGTCTGTCGGGTGATGTCGAAGGACGTCGTGTTCCCTTCCGGAACGCTCGTGGCGCTCAGTCTGGCCATGGCCAACTTCGATCCCGCCGTCTCGGAGGATCCGACGTCTTTTGACATCACCCGACAGACCACCTCGCCGCAGATGACCCTGGGCTCGGGAATCCACCATTGCCTCGGGGCATCGC
>JBKJLN010000262.1:0-6065 GCA_046596935.1 Acidimicrobiales bacterium | reverse complement strand
ATCGGGCCGCCGATGACTTGGCCGTCTCGAACGTCTCCGTCGACCTCGTGCACGGTGACAACGACCGATCCGCTCCCCTGGCCATTGTCCGCAAGCTCGTCGAACGCTCGTCCGACCGGCGACCTGCGCTGCGCCTCCACGTTCTGCGAGGCGATCACCATGTCGCCATTCACCAACCTGCCGCCGTCGCCGCCATCCTCACCAACGCCCTACTCGCCGCCGGCAACCAGTGAGCCAGACCAGCGACGAATGAGCCTCCACACACGACGAGCGTCCGTCCTCGTTCTCGGCGCCGCTCTCGCCCTGAGCGGGTGTGGGAGCCGATCGGACAATGCTCGGGCAACCGCCTTCGGGGATCCCGGCGTCGCACACGTCCACGGCCTCGGCGTGGATCCTGCCGACGGCACGCTCTACGCCGCCACTCACACGGGCATCTTCATCCTGCCAACCACGGGGAAGGCAAAGCGGATCGCCGACCGGTACCAAGACACGATGGGATTCACCGTCGTTGGTCCCCACCGGTTCCTCGGCAGCGGTCATCCCGACCAACAAGACGACGAGCTCCACGTGGCCGGCACTCGTCCCCTTCTCGGGCTCATCGAGAGCACCGACGCCGGCGCGACCTGGAAGAAGCAGTCCCTGTTCGGCGACGCCGACTTCCACACGCTGGTGTCGGCCCACGGCCGAATCTACGGGTACGACTCGACCGGGGGCAGGCTCCTGGTCTCCGTCGACAAGAAGACCTGGGAGACCGTCAACGACAGCGTCGAACTCGGGATGTTCGTCGTGAGTCCGACGGATCCCGACCTCATCGTCGCCACTGTCGACACCGGCGTGGTCTCCTCGACGGACGGTGGCCGCACCTTCAGCCCACTTGCTGACGCGCCTGGGTTGGTCGTGCTGTCCTGGGATGCCGATCGAGGGTTGTGGGGCGCCGACGAAGCCGGGAACGTCTATCGGACAACTGCGCCCAACGAGGCCTGGTCGATGAAGGGTCGGTTGGCCGGCGAACCCGAAGCGCTCCTCGTCACCGATGACGCTCTGTATGCGGCCGTGATGTCACCAGCCGGCCGCACCTCCATCCTTCGCTCCGGAGACGACGGGAGAACCTGGCGACTCCGGTACAAGGACCCCGGATAGGCCACGCGCAGGACAACCGGCTCCGCTTCTCGGCGCGACTCCCGGGCGAAGCCTCGTTCTCGTCATCATCGGTATGTAGCGATAATATCGGGATATGGCACTTACATCCACGAGTGAAGCGGCCATTTCGTCGGCGGTGGCGGCCAAGCTCTTCCGTGGTCTCGGGGATCCCACCCGGCTGGCGCTGCTCCTGCGTCTCCTGCACGGCGAGCGCCGTGTCACGGATCTCGTGGCCGATCTGGATGGGTCACAGCCGAACATCTCGGGTCACCTCGCGTGTCTGAAGGACTGCGGTCTCGTGGTCGACCGTCCCGGCGCCCGGCGCCAGGTCTTTTACCGGATCGCCCATCCCGAGTTGCTCGAGCTCTTGGCGGCGAGCGAACGTCTGTTGGAGGCGACCGGATCTCGGGTCGAGCTGTGCGCCAACTACTCGGATGCGGGTCAGTGATGAGCGACGACTGCTGCAGCATGGACGGCCCGGTGAGCGAGGGGCCGCCGGAACCGCTCTGGAAGATGAGGGCGGTCCAGCTGGCAATGATCGCGGCTGCGCTCACCTCGGCGGGACTCGTCGTCGGTCGGACGGGCTCGGACGTGGCGTCGACCGTGCTGTTCCTGGCCGCTGTGGTCGTGGGCGGGTCGACCTTCGTTCCCCAGAGCGTGAAAGACGGATTGAAGGGCGAGGTCGGCGTCGGGACCCTCATGACGATCGCGGCGATTGGGGCGGTGTTGCTCGGACAGACCGGGGAGGCGGCATCGCTCGCATTCCTCTTCTCGATCTCCGAGGCGCTGGAGCAGTACGCCCTGACGAAAACCCGTCGGGGACTCCGCGCGCTGCTCGACCTCGTCCCCGATGTCGTGACCGTCCGCCGCGATGACCGAGAGATCGAGGTCACGCCGGGCGACCTTCTGCTCGGCGACGTGATGGTCGTGAAGCCGGGCGAGCGGGTGGCGACAGATGGGTTGATCCGCACGGGGTCGTCGAACCTCGACCTGTCGGCCATCACCGGCGAGTCGGTGCCCGTCGAGGCGAACCCTGGCGACACTGTGTTCGCGGCCGCCATCAACGGCAGCGGCGCCCTCGACATCGAGGTCACGACGCTCTCGTCCGAGAGTTCGTTGGCCCGGATCGTGCACGTGGTCGAGGACGCCCGGGCGCGCAAGGGCAACAGCCAACGCTTGGCCGAACGGGTCGCCAAACCCCTCGTGCCAGGAATCATGATCATCGCCGCCGGCGTCGCCGTCCTCGGCAGTCTCTTCGGCTCGCCGGCGCTGTGGATCGAGCGCGCACTCGTCGTTCTGGTGGCGGCGGCGCCATGCGCGTTCGCCATCGCCGTGCCGGTGACGGTGGTGGCGGCCATCGGGGCGGCCACCAAGAGCGGCGCGCTCGTCAAAGGCGGCGTGGCTCTCGAGGCCCTCGCCGGCATTCAGGTGGTCGCATTGGACAAGACGGGAACGCTCACCCAGAACCGACCCCAGGTCATCGAGGTCGTCGCTGCGCCCGGCCACGAACGCGACGAGGTGCTCGGGATCGCCGCTTCCCTCGAGGCCCGAAGCGAACACCCTTTGGCGGCTGCCATCCTCGCGGCGAGGCCCGGTGCGGCACCGGCGGACGACGTGCAGGCGGTTGTCGGCAACGGACTCGAGGGCGTCATCGATGGCACTCGGGTGCGGCTCGGCAAGCCGGGCTTCATCGATGCCGGCGGGCTCGACTGCGACGTCGACCGCCTCCAGGGCGCCGGAGCGACCGTGGTTCTGGTGGAACGAGACGGCGTCACCCTCGGTGCCGTTGCCGTGCGCGACGAGCTACGCCCCGAAGCTGTCGACGTGGTCCGATCTCTGCGCCGTGCCGGCATCCGCCACGTCGCCATGCTCACCGGTGACAACGAGCGAACGGCCACGTCCCTCGGCCGCGCGGTCGGAGTCGACCAGGTCGCGGCCGAGCTCCTCCCCGAGGACAAGGTCCGCATCGTCACTGAACTGCAGACAATGGGGCGCGTCGCCATGGTCGGCGACGGCATCAACGACGCACCCGCGCTGGCAACCGCCGACGTCGGCATCGCCATGGGCGCCATGGGATCCGACGTCGCCATCGAAGCGGCCGACGTGTCACTCCTCGGCGAGGACCTCAGCCACCTCCCCGAGCTCTTCGATCACGCGAGACGCGCGGGGCGCATCATGCGTCAGAACCTGGCGATGTCGGGCGCCATCATCGGTGTCCTCATTCCACTCGCCGGATTCGGTGTCCTCCGCCTCGCCGTCGTGGTCGCGACCCACGAGATCGCCGAGGTTCTCGTCATCGCCAATGGCGTGCGGGCCGGGCGGCGCCCGCGACGGGCCATCGGCGACCGCGCAACGCGCGCGTCGATACCGGACCCAGCCAATGCGGTCGTCGTCCGCCGGCCGGCACCGACATCGATGGGACACGCCCGATGAGCCACGATCACAGGCCGCTCGCCGAGCCAGGTCGAGCTCGGCAGGACATCTCGGCTCGCCGGGAACGACGACTCCTCCTGGTGCTGGTGCTCAACGTCACGATCGTCGTGGGTGAGGCGCTCGCCGGGATCGTCGCTCGGTCGATCGGCCTCTTGGCCGACGCCGGCCACAACCTGACCGACGTCGGTGGAGTCGCCCTCGCCCTCGTCGCCGTCCGCTGGGCCCGCCGGGCACCTACCGAGCGTCGCAGCTTCGGGTTCCACCGCGGCACCGTGCTCGCCGCCCAGGCCAACGCCGCCAGCATCCTGTTCGTGACCGCCATCATCACCTACGAAAGCGTCCGCCGGCTCCTCCGCCCCGAGCCCGTCGAGGGACTCATCGTGGTGGTCGTCGCCGCCCTCGCGCTCGTCGCCAACACCGGCTCGGCCTTCCTCCTTCGAGAGAAGGAAGACGACCTCAACATGCGGGCGGCCCTCTTGCACATGGCGGCGGATGCCGGGGCCAGCCTCGGCGTCGTCATCGGCGGCGCGGTGATCCTCGTCACCGGTCGATTCGACCGCATCGACCCGATCATCTCCTTACTCATCGGGTTCCTCATCGGCTGGCAAGCGTGGCGGCTGCTGCGATCGAGTGCCGAGGTCCTCCTCGAGTCAACCCCCAAGGGTGTCGACGTCGACGAGGTCGCCGACCTCATGTCCGCAGTAGAGGGTGTCGAGGACGTGCACGATCTCCATATCTGGAGTCTCTCCTCCGAGGTGCGCGCCCTCTCGGCCCATGTGATCCTCGACGGTCATCCCACCCTCGAGGAAGCCCAAGCCGTCGGCACGAAAGTGAAGGCTGCAGTCTCCGGGCCCTACCGCATCGCCCACGCCACCCTGGAGCTCGAGTGCGAGGGGTGCGTTGACGACGAATCGTGGTGCGCGATGAACGACCTCGAGGTCGCGATAGCAACCGCTCACGGCGGCCACGACCACCGCTGACGACGACTTCAACGGCTTGAGCCCTGACCGAGGCTTTCGTCACCGAAAGCCCCGGCCAGCAGAGCGGAGGGGGTGGGATTTGAACCCACGGTGACTTGCGCCACAACGGTTTTCGAGACCGTCCGATTCGGCCGCTCTCGCACCCCTCCTCGGTTGCCTTGCAGCGTCAGATGGTATCGCCAGGGCGACGGCGCTCGGCGAAGAACCCCCGAAGGAGGGCGGCGGACTCCTCTGCCCGCACGCCGGCGGTGATGGGTACCTCGTGGTTCAGCCGTGGATCGGCGCAGATGTTGTACAGCGACCCGCATGAACCGGCCTTGAGGTCGGGGGCCCCGAAGACCAGCCGTCCGAGGCGCGCAGCGACGAGGGCCCCGGCGCACATCGGGCACGGCTCGAGGGTCACGTAGAGCGTGGCGTCGGATAGCCGCCACGACCCGGCGACAGCGGCGGCGTCGGCGATGGCCAGGATCTCGGCGTGGGCTGTCGGGTCGGTCCGAGCCTCACGCTCGTTGTGGCGTCGGGCGACGATGGCGCCACCGACGACCACGACCGCACCGACCGGGACATCGTCGTGGACCAGCGCCAGTGCGGCCTCCTCGAGGGCCGTGCCCATTATCTCATCGTCCGTGGTCACGTCCGCACCGTAGATGGTGAACAGTGGAAGGAATATCGATGTCCGGCGCCGAACTGTGTACACGAAGGTACTGGTCGGACGGCGCTGGGGCCGTGCGGCTGCTTTCTTCACTGGGGTCATGGACGGGAGCAGGGTCGTGAGGAGTTCTCGGTATCGACGGGTTGTCGGCGGAGTCGTGGCCGCCCTCGTCGCGCTCGTGGCCTGGGATCAGAGCGGGTTCTTCGCCTCGCCTGCCGTTTCTCAGGCCCGTCCCGTGCAGGTCGCAGGAATGTCCTACGTCAACGCCGACGGGCCCGAGACGCTCGGTGCTCGTCTACGCGTGGGCGGCGAGCCTCCCGAGTTGGCATCAACTCCTGCGGTGGACGAGCCCGCCGCCGAACTTCCGGTTGCGGCGGCGGTCCCGTCCGCTCCCACCGGGGAACGCCAGATCGTGGCGCCACCGGTGGCCACCCGCCGTCCTGCTCGTCAGGCTCCGACCCCGCCGCCGGCCATGCTGCGGACCGATCCCAACGCTGGAGTCACGCCGGCGGGGGGCACCTGGGCAGTCCTGATCGGCATCAACGACTATCCCGGCGACGGCTACGACCTGCATTCCGCTGTCAACGACGTCAACGACATGAACGATGCCTTGGCCAAGATGGGAGTTCCGGCTGACCGCCGCCTCGTCCTGCGGGACGGACAGGCCTCGGCCGGCACCATTCGGGCCTCGATCGACTGGCTGAACGCCCACGCCGCCTCCGACGCCACCGCCGTGTTCTTCTTCGCCGGACACGTCCGCAAGGTGTCGAGCGGAACCGAGGCCCTGGTCGGAGCTGACGGGGAGATGGTGCTCGACTCCGAGCTCGCCAGCCAGCTCGAAGGACTCCGGGCGAACAAGG